>JBBQAV010000113.1:0-8874 GCA_038316775.1 Gemmatimonadales bacterium
CGTCGTCATGATGAGCGCCGTCTCCTGAAAAGTCTCTGCCCGAATTCCGCGCGGCCACAGAGCGAGCGCGGCGCCAATCAGAATCGCCATCGAAAGGAATCCTCCGAAGCTCATTCCAATTACGGCGACGAAGCGATTCACCGGTAGGTATGTCTCGTCCCACTCATCCTCGATCGCACCGGATGAATAGAAGTACATGAGATACGGCGAGATGGAGGCGCCGAGGATGCTGACGGCGAGAAAGCCGTAACGCGCCTTGTCATCATGCGGCAGCGTCGGAAGAAGCCCCGCGGCAGCGCCCGACCAGTCAGGATGCAGTTTGAGAGCGGCAACCACGAACGAGATCGTAATCAGCCCGAGCACGGAGGCGCCGTTCTCGATGAGACCAAAGGTTCCTTTCCACATCAGGAGCCAAACCGCGAGCGAAACGGGGATCGCCCACCATGGAAACCCGATTCCGGTCAGCATCTCGAGTGAGAGGCCAATTCCCCCGAGCTCGGCGACCAGGACCATGAATGACACGAGCACCAGTCCGATCAGAACGATGAAGAAAAATGGGAATCCAAACCGTTCCCGCATCGCATCGACAATGGTGTGCCTGCTCACTGCCGGTAGGCGGCCAGACATTTCGACGAGAAAAATCAGACACAAGGTTCCGAGCAGGATGGCCCAGAGCAACTGGTAGCCAAAGGCAGCGCCCGCCTGTGCGGCGGTGGTCACTGATCCGATCTCGAGAAATCCCCCGACAGCAGTGACGATGCCGAGCGATATCTGAAGGAGTTTCTTCACTGAGTCCTTTCAGCGGAGGGCGGCGGCGCGCAAGCCAACGTGGCAAGAAGCGGAACGACGAGGAACCGTTTCGCACTCATGTGATTTACATTGTTGTCCTATGCCTAAAAACCAATTCTGCGGGTTGGTCCTTTCACTTTTCGTGCTCGCCGGGTTCGACACGGCCTGCGGACAATCCCAGGTAAGTTCCGTACAAAACCTTACCACACCTCCGCCTGTGCGGCGGGAATTCAGGGGAGTGTGGATCGCGTCGGTCGGAAACATCGATTGGCCGTCGCGGGCCGGACTCTCGACGCAGGAGCAGAAAGACGAGCTGCTCGGAATGCTTGATCGAGCCGCAGCTCTCCGGCTGAATGCCGTGATTCTGCAGGTGCGTCCGGCCGCGGACGCTCTTTACGCGTCCCCCTACGAGCCGTGGTCGGAGTATCTCACCGGAAGAATGGGTGAAGCGCCAAGCCCTTTCTACGATCCTCTCGAATTCGCGGTTACCGAAGCGCATAGACGCGGCCTCGAGCTCCACGCGTGGTTCAATCCGTATCGCGCCCGTCATCCGTCGGCCCGGTCGGCGGTGTCAGCGAATCACATCAGCCGCACGCATCCGGAATTGGTGAAGCGCTACGGAAGCATGCTGTGGATGGATCCGGGTGAGCCGTCGATTCGCGAGCAGACGATCAACGTCGTGCTCGATGTGGTGCGGCGTTACGACATCGATGGTGTGCACATCGACGATTACTTCTACCCGTACAAGGAAAAGGATTCGCGCGGGACAGTCATCGAATTCCCGGACGGACCGAGCTGGCGAAAGTACCAGAGAGCCGACGGGCGATTGAACCGGGACGATTGGCGCCGAGCGAACGTCGACAGTCTGATCCATCAGGCCTATGTCCAGATCAAAGCCGCGAAGCCGTGGGTGAAATTCGGAATCTCCCCGTTCGGTGTGTGGCGTCCGGGGAATCCTCCGGGAATCGGCGGCTTCGACTCGTATGCGGAGCTCTATGGCGATTCGAGAAAGTGGGTGCTGAATGGCTGGGGCGACTATTTCACGCCGCAGCTGTATTGGCCGACCACGAGAGATGATCTGAGCTACTCCGTTCTGCTCCAGTGGTGGGTCGAGCAGAATGCGAGAGGACGACATATCTGGCCCGGCAACTATCTCGACAAGGTGACTGGCACTCCAACGGGATGGCCGGCGCAGGAGATGCTCGATCAGGTCGCGATCACCCGCGCTCAGCACGGTGCGACAGGAAACGTCTATTTCAGCATGCGGTCGTTCATGTTCGGGCGAGACGGAATGCCGGAAAAATTGGTCGCCGGCCCATACGCGGATCGAGCGCTCGTTCCCGCATCAACGTGGCTCGACAGCATTCCTCCCGTTGCGCCGATAGTGCGAGTTGGACGCGACGTCTCAGGTGCTACCACTGTCACGCTGCAACCACAGGGAGCGGAGCCCATCTGGCTCTGGTTGATCAGGACAAGAGTCGGAACGGACTGGACGACAGAAGTCGTTCCGGGACTGCAGCGCTTCTATATGATGTCGCGGCAGACGGGCACCGCTGCGCCGGACGAAGTGGCTGTATCGGCGGTAGATCGGAACGGCAACGAAAGCACTCCAGTTCTATTGAGCCTGACGTCTCCGTAATGAAAATAATCCGCGCTGAATGAAGCAGATCAGCGCGTAACTGCCCGGAGTAAAGTTCGCGCTGAAATACTGAGACATGCCTGGCGGGATGCCGGCGATTCCACCCAACGCCTTACCCGGCGGCGGAGCTTCCATTTTGTCGATCCACTTCACGAAGGCTTCAGCATTCACGCCCGGCGCGAGCTGGACGAGCTCGACTTCGTGAGTCTGGGGGCCAATGTTGTGCACGCGGATGGTGCGCGTACCGGCACGAATTGGAGATGAAAGCTTGTCCGGAACTGTCAACAGTTCGTTCTTTGAGAGAGGCGCCTTATTTGTCCTCGCGCTTGAGGACAGCGGAGTTGATGCAGTACCGCTGATGAGTGGGCCCGGGACCGTCATCGAACACGTGACCCAGATGCGCGTCACACTTCGCGCAGAGAACCTCCATACGGCGCATGAAGAGACTCGAATCCGTTTCCGTACGCACATTCTCACCGGCAACCGGCTCGGTAAAGCTTGGCCAGCCACTGCCGGAGTCGAACTTCGCATCGGAGTCGAATAGCGGCGTTCCGCAGCAGGCACAAACGTATGTGCCGGGCTCCTTGCTGTCGTTGTATTTGCCGGTAAATGGACGCTCAGTCCCCTTCTGGCGCGCTATCCGGTACTGCTCCGGCGTGAGCTCCTTGCGCCACTCCTCGTCGGTCTTCCTGATCGTGTCACTCATTCGTCACTCGCTGTTTACAAGGAATGGTCAAAGATACATGCCGGGCTAAGGAACTCGGGAGGCCGGAGGCCGGGATTGGGAGTGCCAATGCGTTGTGGAATATCGGTGTGCAGCAACCTAGCTTGGGTGAGAAATGCTCTCTAAGCCAGAATTCGGAAAAGCGCTGCACCTGATGCGAGTGGGGAGCGCCATCGCGATCCTGTCCCTCGCCCTTGCCGGCTGCTTCCAGCGTCCTGGAGCGCCTCGGCCGGCTCGCCGCGTTAACTATTGGGAGTTGCTCGCAGACCTGCGGCCCGCGGAAG
This sequence comes from Gemmatimonadales bacterium, assembly GCA_038316775.1. GTDB lineage: Bacteria > Gemmatimonadota > Gemmatimonadetes > Gemmatimonadales > Gemmatimonadaceae > UBA4720. The sequence goes on from JBBQAV010000113.1 coordinate 3,437, forward strand.
CGATTGCCGCCGCCCGAACCGTGTCGGAAAGGGAATTCGCCGAAGCGCTCGCGAATTTGATGTCGGGTGACATCGAAAAGGCAGAGCAGCGCTTCGGCAAGCTGCGGGGCACCGCCACGGATTCGGTCATCCGCTCGGGATCGAGAGTCATTTACACCGCGACCCTCCAGTACCAGGAGAAGTGGCAGGCCCTGGCCGCACTCAAGCGCGAAGCCTCGGAACCGAAAGCGGACCGCGGCGACAGAGCCAGCATCGAGCTGTGGGCCGAGGCGTTCAAGAACATTCCGCCAAAGACATTCACATTTCGCTCTGTGTCGGCGCGCGTTCAGATGCTGATGTCGGCGGTCGGGACCCCTCTCGTTCCCATCAAAATCGGGGACAAGGTTTACAACTTCTGGCTCGATACAGGGTCGAGTCTGACGATGCTGGCATCGGATGTCGCACAGGATCTCGCGATCACCCCGCTCGAGGCGGACACCCTGGAGATCGTGACCAGCACCGGCCGGATCAATGCGCAACCGGCTCTGATTCCACAGCTTCAGATCGGCCCGTTGAGCGTGCGGAATGTGCCCGCGATGATCGTCGACGAGTCGATGATGCGAATGCGCGAGCCGAAGCCCATCGAGCTGAACCCACACGTGAAAATCGATGGCATCATCGGATTCGACATAATCCGGCAACTGGATCTCGAGCTCGATTACGGCGAGAGCGTTCTGCGGCTGCGGAACCCGGAGACGTCCAGACCCTACGGCGACCGAAACATGTTCTGGGTTGGTCTGCCGGTGATAAGACTCGCGAGCGGCGACGGAATCCCGCTCCACTTCGGGCTGGACACAGGCGCGCAGCTGACGTTCGTGACTGAGACCCTTCTTGATAAGCTCCAGCTAGAGGCCGCCCGGATTGAAAGCCGGCGAGTGGGCGGCTTGGGCGGCGAAATATCACTGCGCGCCCCGGTATTGCCGGATCTTCGCGTCTGGGTCCGCGAGTACCCGATTCTTTTCAGGGGAGCAGTCGTACGGGCGCCGGTCTACCAGGTTCTAGCATCGCTCGATGGGGTGCTGGGAGGCGATGTCTGGAACAGCGGCATCGTGAGGATCGACATGACCAACGGCGTCTTCTCGATCAGGAAGCCGCGCCCCGAGGATTAAAATGTTAGTTTGTTAACTAACATGAGAAAAACTGGCCCGCTGCCCATCGAGCTCGCGGTCACGCCGCGCTTCGATGTTTTCTACGCTCTCTACACTCTCACGAGCAGTGCTCCGACCCCTCTCAACACTTGGAAGGAAAGGGCACTCGCTCGGCTGCCGCGCGATTTCGAGCACGCCGCAAAGCGCGTTGCCCCGCTTCCGATTTTCTGGCCGTTGCTTGCCGACGCGATCCAGGGAATGCCCGGCGGAGTCACCTTCGACGAAATGATCTCGGCCATCCGCGAGATGCCGGTGGAGAATCTCAAGAGAAATATTCTCTCGGGGATATTTCACGACCGCGACACGGTGGACTCGCTTGTCTCGCGCGGAAAAAGCCTGAAACATGTCCTCGCTCGGGAAGACCTTCCCGGCGCTGACCTGCTTGGGCATTTCGGACTGAAGCCCTTCAACGCCGGCTCGCTCCCTTCGAGTGCGGTGAATACTCTGCTCACACAGCCCAAGACTTTCCGTGACGAGCTCGGCGTCGTCCTTCAAAGATTCTGGCAAACCGGGTTCCGCCGAGACTGGGCAGCGCTCGAGCCGAGTCTGAGGGACGAATCGATTCGGATGAGGGATCTTCGCGAAAAACTCACGCCGGCTGAGATGGGACGTGAGCTGAATCTCCCGGTCGTCCTCGACGACAACGCGAAGGAGATACGTCCGAAGAGCGGGCCGGCTATCAAATACGATCGCGTCGACCGCTGCTATGTAGTTCCTTCCGCGTTCAACACCCGGCGCTGGTGGGCAAAGTACCAGACGAGCGCGGAGAGGATTACTCTGTACCTGCCGATCACGCGAGACGGGGGAGCCGCGAATCAGATCGCGGAAGATGAGTGGAGGTCGACTGCTCCTGCTGCTTCTCCCGGAGCGGAGCCTCGTGTCGCAATCAATGCCGAATCCGTCTTTCGCGCTCTCGGAGATACCACTCGTTACGCCATCGCGTCGATACTTGCCCGCACACCTACAACATCTGCGGAGCTCGCGCGTAGTCTTAATGTGTCCAAGCCAACGATCACCCACCACGTGCAGGCGCTCCGTTCTGCCGGCCTCATCGCAGAGACGCAGGTTGGCGGATCTTCGAGGCTGACTCTGAGTCGCGGCACGGTTGAGGCGCTGTCGGAGGCGGCAGTCGAGCAGCTTTTTTCGTCGACAGGGGACCTGGCGCTGCTCACGACCCGCAAACGGCGGCAGAACTAGTCTGATACCGTACGCTTGTCACCCCTTGGGCTTGGATGGACGGGGCAAAGGGTACCAAAAACAACCAAAAAGAATCTTTTAAACCTTTTTGGCGTATGGTGAGTCTAAGAGTATAGAGACCGGAATTGTCTCTCCCGCTGCAGAAAGGGAGCTACTGGTTGAGCTTGTAGGACGGGTGGGCCACCAGTAGCCAGCCCCGTACCCCAAAAGGGTACGGGGTTTTTCTTTGGGGCTCCTTGGCTACTACCGAAGGCCAAAGACAACTTAAGACTACCGGCTGGGGGCCGTGGGCGGAGCCGGCCGGGGGCTTCGAGCTACTGCGTGTAGTCGCGATGAGGGCGAGTCAGGATTAGGTCTAGGGGCTAGTGCTCGGGGGATCGGGGTAGCCGGTGTCCATGATTACGAGCCAGCGTCCGTTCTCGCGACGCCACATCGTGACGTAGTGTCCCCGTCCGAGCTCCTTCCCAGCATCCGCTGTCCTTCGGCTCACGATCGAGTATGTGCCGGTCGTCGAGCCGATGGATCCGCCCCGGAAGACGTGCGCATCCGTCGGCTCCCAATTCAGTGTCGTGGTGGTGTCTGAGAAGTTGGGAAGAAGGAACTTCCGAATCTCATCTGACCCCTTGACCATGTTGCCCCGATACCGGATTTGAATCGCGTCGCTCGCGTAAAACGACATCCAGCCGTCTATACCTCTGGAGTGAGCCGCCACCGCGAAATCGCGGTCCGCCTGCATCAGCGAGCTTTCCGTTGCGCCGCTCGCGGAATTGGTGGTGTTGACGGCGACGACACATCCAGTTGTCATTGAGCTGAGCGCGCTGAGCGTGCTCAGCGCGAGAATGACGAACGATCGCTTCATGTATCCCCGTGTTGGCTTATCAGGGAAGAATCGACAGCCCGGAATGCTGTCCAGCCAGTCCCTTTACGAGATCGGCTCAATGTATCGGGCCGGTAGCAACTACTTTCACGCCTCTCACCCCCGGGATACGTTTTGCGGTTCGCGCGATGCTTTGCGCGCCTCGTATCTGTGGAGAGTCCATGCCGGAAGTATTCGGGGCCAAGCTGCTCGCTGGAAAGAACGCGGTCGTCACGGGCGGCGGGAGCGGAATCAACTTCGCGATCGCGCGTCGCTTCGCCGAGCACGGCGCCAGTGTCGCGCTGATTGGACGGACGAAGGAGAAGCTGGATTCCGCTGCCGGCGAGATTCGCAAAGCTGGTGGCACCGCGTCGGGTCATCCGGCCGACGTTCGAGACTATGACGCGCTGGCTGCGGCGATAAAGTCAGCGCGCGATGCGCACGGCGAGATCGACCTCGTCGTTTGCGGCGCGGCAGGAAATTTTCCGGCGCCGGCGCTGGGAATGTCCGCCAACGCGTTCAAGTCGGTAATCGATATCGATCTGCTCGGCACCTTCAACACCTGTCGTGCCGTGTTCGAGCATCTCAGGCGGCCCGGCGCTTCCATCATCAACATCTCGGCGATGCAGGCGTTCACTCCGATGCCGATGCAGGCGCACGTTTGCGCGGCGAAGGCGGGAGTGGACATGCTGACCAAGTGCCTGGCGATCGAGTGGGGACCGGATGGAGTTCGCATCAATTCGATCGCGCCGGGTGCGGTCGAAGATACCGAAGGCATGAAACGTCTCGCGCCAACCCCGGAGATACAAAAGAAGATCACGCGGAGCATCCCGCTTCAACGCTTTGCGACGAAAGACGAGATCGCGGATCTGGCGCTCTTTCTCTGCAGCGACGCAGCGAAGTTCATCACTGGAGCGATAGTCGTCTGCGATGGAGGCCAGTCGATAGCCGGCCTTGGCTTCACGATGATGGCCGCGATGCGACCGCCCGCGTGAGCGAGATTCACCGGATCGCGGTCTTCTGCGGATCCAACCCCGGCGCTCGTCCCGAGTACATGGGGGCAGCACGAGAGTTCGGCAAGCTGCTGGCCGAGCGGGGAATCGCGGTCGTCTATGGCGGATCGAGCGTCGGACTGATGGCGGCGCTTGCCGACACCGTGATGGACGAGCTCGGCGACATCATCGGTGTGATTCCGCGAATGCTTGTCGAGCGCGAAGTCGCGAACAAGGCACTGACGGATTTGCGCGTCGTGAACTCAATGCACGAGCGCAAAGCGATGATGGCCGAGCTCGCGGACGGTTTCGTCGCACTGCCCGGTGGAATCGGAACGCTGGAAGAGTTCTTCGAGATCTGGACCTGGGCGCAGCTAGGCATGCACGACAAGCCGTGCGGCCTCCTGAATGTCGCGGGTTTTTTCGATCCGCTGCTTGCGTTTCTGGATCGCGCGGTGGCTGAGAAGTTCGTGCGCGACGTGCACCGCGCTATGGTGATCGTAGAGAGCGACCCGGTCGCGCTCCTAGCGCGGTTCGAGGCTTACGAGCCGCCACGAGTAGTGAAGTGGATCAACGCAGGCACCATCTAGTTTTGTCGCTTCGACTTGCATCGCGTATGGGGTCGGCGAGGGTGTCCTCTTCGGCTCAGGCTCTCGCTCGTGGCGCTCCGGATCTGCAACACGCGCTTCTAGTGTATCGCGCTCTGTCAGGGCGTATGGGTCCGATTGTCGCTCGTGGGTTTCGCCTGCGAGGACACCCTCACCTCCCGGGACGCTTTTTCAAGTGCGTGGGAAGCGAGACTAGATCACCGGCGTTGATTTCTTCTTTTCGCGGCCGCCCAAACGCGATGCCTCGCGGGGAGTCGGAGCGGGTCCTCGCAGACGAAACCCACGAGCGACCACCAATCCACTAACGCTCTATCCAAACGCGCGATCCCCGGAATTCAAAGACACAGCACTCCCGGCGGAACGAGCGAGAGCCTGAGCCGAAGAGGACCCGCTCCGACGGACCGGCGAGACAACGCAACTGGCAACTCGGCGCAAACGAAGGAATCAACTCCAGGTAAGCTCGTCGATCGAGCGCGGCCAATCCTGTTTTAGCAAGCGCGAGAGCGCACGATCGGCGAGCAGCTTGCCATCGGTCTGACAGCGGGGACAGTAGTTGGTCTCGTTGTCGGCGTAGCGGATGCGCTGGACCGGCGTGCCG
>JBBQAV010000114.1:0-8657 GCA_038316775.1 Gemmatimonadales bacterium
AGCGCGTCGGCGCCAGCAACGAGCATCGCCCGCTGCAGAAAATGGTCGAGCGGTGTGAGCCCGACCTCGCCTCCATCGTCAATGACAGTTTCGGCGGCGCCGTTTATGAGCGCGCTTACGTTCTCGATCCGGTCGCGGGCAGACTCCGGGCCTTCAGCCTGAAGGTATTCGATATACCGGATCTCGGTGATCAGCTCCTGGATCAGGACATCGACACTTGTGTCTTTCGCCCGCTCGCGGAGGTCGGAGATCAGGCGCGTAAAATCAGCGAGCGCCTTTTTCGCCACCGGCCGCAGAGATTCCTGCAGGTCCTCGCGCGACGCAACTTCAGACAGCGACACCCGTGCCGCGCGCGCGCGAGCGGCGACGGTGTCGAGGGTCGTGTCTCCGATCCCGCGCTTCGGAACCGAAATCGCGCGGCGAAAGGCTTCCTCATCGGACACATTGGCGATCAGCTTGAGGTACGCCATGAGGTCCCGAATCTCACGACGGTCATAGAAGCGCACGGAACCCACCAAACGGTACGGAATGGCTTCCCGCCTCAGCGTATCTTCGATCGCGCGGCTCTGCGCGTTCGTCCGGTAAAGCACCGCGAATTCGTTGAGCCCGCGATTCTCCCGATTCTGGCGAGCCTTGATCTCCTCCAGCACGAAGTCCGCCTCGTCGCGCTCGTCGAGTGTCGCAACGAGCGTCACCGGCTCTCCGGACTCGCGGGTGGCGCGGAGCGTCTTCCCCTTTCGACTGACGTTAGGTGTAATCGCCGCGTTGGCGACGTGCAGGATGTTCGGAGTCGACCGGTAGTTGTCTTCGAGGCGCACGATCTTCGCCGCGGTGAACTCCTTCTCGAAGTCGAGAATGTTCCGGATGTCGGCCCCTCGCCAGCCGTAGATCGACTGGTCGTCATCACCTACGACCACGACGTTGCCGTGCGCGCTTCCGAGCATCTTGATGAACTGAAACTGCGCACGGTTGGTGTCCTGGTATTCATCCACGAGGATGAACTGGAACCTGTCGCGATAGCGGGCGAGCGTCGTTTCATCCTTGCGGAATATCTCGACCGGAAGGACCAGCAGGTCATCGAAGCTCACCGCGTTCGCCGCGCGAAGCGTCGGCTCCATCTGCTTGTAGACCTTCGCCGCCGCGCGCGAGACGGGATCCATCGCGAGCGATTCGTATTCCGCCGGCGGAACGAGCGCGTTCTTCGCATCGGAGATCAGCGAGGCGATGACCTTCGGGCTCCACTGCTTTTGCGGAATGCCTTCGCGCTCCATGATCCGCTTCACCACACCGAGGTTGTCGTCCTCGTCGTAGATCGTGAAGCTCGATTTGCGGCCGACGTGGTGCGCGGAGCTCCGAAGTATCCGCGCGCCGATCGCGTGGAAAGTCCCGCTCCACATTCCCTTCGGCTCGTCACCGAGGAGCCGCGCAATGCGGTCGCGCATCTCTCCGGCTGCCTTGTTGGTGAATGTGACGGCGAGTATTCGCGACGGGTCGACTCCGTGGTGCTCGATGAGTCGCGCGATACGCGTGGTGAGCACTCGGGTTTTGCCTGAGCCGGCGCCCGCAAGCACCAGCATCGGCCCCTCGAAGTGGAGGACTGCTTCGCGCTGAGCCGGATTGAGCCCGGCGAGAGGTTCGGTACGCTCGGCAGTAGCGGCGTTGGTCGATTCAGACATCATCTGAAGATAACGCGATCAGCCAATGACCATGTCGAAGGTCGCGCCGCGCTCCGTGGGAACGAGCATGAGCTCCCCGCCATGGCTATCCCGGACGATCCGGCGCGCGAGCGAGAGTCCGATTCCCCACCCTTTTTCCTTGGTAGAAAACCCCGGATCGAAGATCTGATTCCGAATTTCCCGCGGCACACCGGGACCGTCGTCAGCGACTCGCACTCGCACCCTGCCCTCCGGCAATGCCGCAGCGGATATCTCGACCTTGCCATCGCGCCCCGCCAGCGCGTCGATGGCGTTCTTCGTGAGCGACTCGAGCGCCCACTCGAGAAGCACGGCGTCGCCCTGGATGACGAGATCACCCTGATGCGACGAAGAAACAGTCACGCGCTGGGCGAGTGTTGGAACGCGTGCCCTGAAGTAAGTCGCGACACGCTCGACAAGCGCTCCGAGATCCACGGCTTCCTGACGCGGAGGGCGGCCGATGCGCTCGAACCTGTGCGCGACGCGCTTGAGCCGTTCGAGGTCCGCTTCCATGTGATCGAGCGCTGCCGAAGTGGTTGGCTCGGGCTCGGTCTCGCGCAGGAGCTCGATCCAGCCGCTAATGCTCGAGAGCGGAGTTCCAAGCTGGTGCGCGGATTCGCGCGCCATCCCCGACCAGATTTGCTCACGGTCCGCGCGGCCACGTGTACGCAGCGCATACGCGCCGGCCACCAGCACAATTCCAATGAGAATGGATTGCAACACCGGAATGAGAATCAGACCGCGGACGAGAGGCGTGTTTCCATAGTGAACGGTTCCAATCCCGGGCTCCGCAATCGGTGCGTTCTGCCGGTCTAGCTCGACGGTGTAGCTGCGCATCTCCTTCGAGCGGAGCGGAGCGGTGAACGGAATGTTTGCGGTGTCGGTCGGCTGCCCTCGCTGGTCGGCGAGGATCATCGGAACGCCCGACTCCCGGATGTGACGGGAGAGGTCGAGCAGCGCGGCGGTAGCCGCATCGGGATTCGGGTCGCTCAGTCCATTGTACACGCGTGCGTACATGAGACCTACGCGCGATGCCTCCTGTCTCAGCTCTCTGACGACCCCACGCGTGTAGATCACGTACCATACGAGCAGCGTGAGCACGCCGATGGTAATGAGCGTTACCGGAGCGAGCCGGCGCATGGCTCAGGGAAGGCGCTCTGCGCCGAGATAGGTGCTGAGCGCAGCGGGGACGCGCACGCTGCCATCCTCCTGCTGGTGGTGCTCCAGAATTGATGCGATGACGCGCGGGAACGCGAGTCCGGATCCGTTGAGCGTGTGGATGAACCGCGGCTTGCCGCCGTCAGCCGGTTTGTATCTGATGTTGGCTCGGCGCGCCTGAAAGTCCGTGAAGTTGCTGCATGACGACACCTCGAGCCATTTCCCGACTCCTGGAGCATAGGTTTCCAGATCGTAGGTGTGGGCGCTGGCAAAGCCGGTGTCCCCCGACGCGAGGCGCATGACGCGATATGGAAGCTCGAGAAGTCTCAGAATCTTTTCGGCGTGATCGGTCAGCAGCTCGAGCTGTTCCGCCGAGGTCTCGGGAGTCACATACCGCACGAGCTCGACCTTGTCGAACTCATGTACGCGAAGGAGCCCGCGAGTATCCTTGCCGGCGGCCCCCGCCTCTCGCCGGAAGCACGGTGAATAGGCTGCGAAAGACCTGGGTAGCTCAGACTCGGGCAGAATTTCGTCGCGGTAGAGATTGGTGAGCGGCACTTCCGCGGTGGGGATGAGAAACGCGTCCTCGCCCTTCAACGCGTACATGTCTTCCTCGAACTTGGGGAGCTGCGCGGTGCCCGTCATGCTCGCCCTGTTCACGACGACCGGCACCCACGTCTCTTCGTAGCCATGGTCACGGGTGTGAACATCGAGCATGAGATTCATGAGAGAGCGCACGAGCCGCGCTCCCAGTCCCCGAAAAACGATGAAGCCAGAGCCGCTGATCCTGGCGCCGCGCTCGAAGTCGATGAGACCGAGCCTCGTCCCCACTTCCCAGTGTGGCACTACGCGCGCGTCCGTGCGAGGGATGCCCCAGGTTCGTACGACGGCGTTGTTCTCTTCCCCTCCCTCCGGAACCTGGTCGAGAGTGACGTTCGGGAGCTCCATGAGAATCGCCGACAACGCGCCCTCGGTTTCAGTCAGCTCCCGGTCGAGCCGCGCGATCTCGTCACCGAGCGCCCGTGATTCCTGCTGGAGATCATCGGCCGATTCGCCGGCTCGCTTTCGTGCGCCGACCTGCTGGCTGACGGCGTTGCGAGCGGCCTTTCGCTCTTCAACGGCCTGAATCGTCTCGCGGCGCTCCTTGTCGAGTGCAACCGCTCGCTCGATGGTGGGCGAAAGCGCATCCAGAACTCCGCGCCGGCGCAAGCCGGTCCGAAGTGCGTCGATGTGCTCGCGCACCATCCTCAGGTCGTGCACTAATCAGCTCGTGGGAATTCCAGTCGCGAAAGAGCGAAACCCGCAGTTCGGATCGAGTCCCAACCGTAAGTATAGAATCCGCGAAGCGACACTGACGCTGTCGACCGCAAGCTTCGCGAAGATATTCGGGTTGAGCGCGAACGCGCAGAGATCGCCCTGAGTGTTGTGAGCCGCCTGGATCACAAGCGTTTCGCCCGGACTCAGAATGTAGGATGAATCGCTTTGATATCCGGTTTTGGGCGCTTCTGTCACCGACTCGAACGCTCCGGGGATTTTTATGAGACCGACTGGACGTGAGCGACCGGGGGAGGCCACGACGAGCTTCACCGGATAGACCACGGCTTTCCCGGACTGATCGATGTCGAACGCGATATCGAACCCCGCGAAGCCGTCAACACGAACTGGACTTCTGGCTAGAATCGCGAGGCCGCTTGGATAGGAAGGCGGCGTCCCCGACAGCGCGAAGAGCGACAGCGTGTCGACGGACGTGACTGAGTTTGCCCTGAGGCTGGTAGGGTCGCCGCAGGCATTCAGAAAGACAACGACGGACATCGTCGCGAGCAGAGCGAGACGCAATTTCATGTAGTAGATGGGACAGATGAGAGACCGGAGGGGTTGCTTCTCGATAATACCCCGTAACTTACGGCAGTTCAAGCGATTGGTACGCTTGACTTCACTCTTTCCGTTTCCTAGCTTCGCACTTCTTCCCCCATAAATGCCCAACATCAGAGATTTCACGAGCGCGCTTCGCCAGCGCCCCGGAGTTGATGCCGTCCTCGTCCTTGGAAAGGACGGTCTTCTGATAGAAGGATTTGCGGCACCGGGGCTCAACAATGAGGACCTCGCTGCCCGTGTCCCGGCGCTCGTCTCCGAAGCGGAGAGCCTCGGACGGGCGACTATACAGGGCCCGCTGAACACGGCGATACTCGAGCATCAGAAGGGTTACGCGATAATAGCGGCGCTGGCCGACGATACGCTTCTCCTTGTCCTGCTTCGTCCGTCCGCGGACCTGGGCGGGCTTCTCTTCGACGTTCGCCGCTATCGCGGGAACATCGCTTCCCTGATCTAACCGTGCCCGAAACCGCCACCCGTCTCTGCCATGTGCTCGTAGCCGACGACGAGCCGCACATCGGCCGCATCATCAAAATGAAGCTCGAGCAGGGTCCGTTCAAAGTGAGCATCGCTTACGACGGACAGGAGGCGCTCGACTTCCTCAACACCGGTGAGGCTGTCGACCTCGTTTTGCTGGACCTCATGATGCCAAAGCTGAGCGGCCTGGATGTGCTGAAAGAAGTCCGCGCGCAGGAGAGGTTCAAATCGCTCCCTTGCATCATCCTCACCGCCGGCGGCGAGGCCAAGCACGAGCGCGACGCTCTCGCGCTGGGCGCCACGCAATTTCTCACGAAGCCGTTCAGTCCGAAAAAACTCTACGCGCTCGTCGCGCGTCTTGCGGGAACGCCTGACGAAGCGGGAATGAGTAGCGAGTGACCCGCTGGGCTGTCGTACTCGCCGGAGGAGTGGGTTCGCGGTTCTGGCCTCTCAGCACACCCGAGCGTCCCAAGCAGCTGCTGCCGCTGGTCACGGGGAAACCGCTTTTGCAGGATGCCGTCGACCGGCTGGCGCCAGTCGTGGAGCCGTCGCACACTCTGGTGCTCACCAACGCCGATCTCGTCAAAAAGATCCGCGCGCTTTTTCCGCCGATACCCCGCGAAAACATTATCGCCGAGCCCCGACCGGCGGGAACAGCTGCGGCGTTGACGTGGGCGGCGATGACAATCGAGCGTCGCGCGGGCAAGGACGCGACCATGATCTGCGTTCACGCCGACTGGGCAATCAGGGACGATGCAGGATTCCGTGATACTCTCCTGCGAGCGGAGGAAGTGGCGCAAAAAACGCACACTCTCGTAACGGTGGGCATTGTACCAACCAGGGCGGATCAGGGATTCGGATACATTCAGCCGGCCAACCCCGGAAGCTCCGGCGCGTCCCCGGTGAAGCGCTTTGTCGAGAAGCCGGATCTCGCCCGCGCCGAAAAGTTGCGCTCGGCGGGATACCTCTGGAACTCGGGAATTTTTGTCTGGACTGTTGGCGATTTTCTGACGCAGGTCAAGCAGCATGCGACCGAGCTGAAGACAGCACTCAGCCTCGGCCAGGACGCCGAAGCAAACGATTTTTTCGCCAGCGTAACAAAGCCCGTCTCCGTGGACCTCGGCGTTTTGGAACGGAGTAAGAACGTGACTGTGCTCCCCGGCGATTTTGGCTGGGACGACATCGGCACCTGGGATGCGCTTGGCCGCGTGCGCGACAAGGACGAGTTCGGTAATGTTACGGTTGGGAACGTCCACCTCCTCGACGGGACCGACAACGTGGTGCATGCGGACTCGAGCCGCGTGGTCATGTACGGCGTGGCTAACCTGGTTGTTGTTGTGCACGAGGGGCTCACCCTGGTCACGACGCGAGAGAAGGCAGCAGATTTGAAGCGGTTGGTGGAGTCGCTTCCATCTGCGGAGCGGGCGAACACATGAGCGCTCTCTACTTTTACGACGATGTTCGGGCCCGGCAGTTCGAGCCGTTCGCGCTCACGCGGCCCGTCTCCGAGCTTCGCGCCGGAACATCACTCATACGGCGGCGCTGGGAACACGCCACGTCACTCAAGAGCGCCGGCTTCATCAGTTCGCCGCACCTGGCGCAATTCGAGGAGGGCGCCGCGCCCCCCGCTGTCCCGGCGAAGTCGGAGATTCCGGCGGGATCGATTCTGGTGAACTCGCGCTGTGTGATTCCGCTCGATCTCCAGCTCGATCGTTTTGATCTTCTGATGTGCGAGGGTGCGGCGTGCGCGGTGAGACTTGCTCGCGCGCTGCCGGTGTCGCAATTCGCGGATGGCCTGACTGACCTCGGGACCATCCAGACGAGTCTCGGCGGCCGCAAAGTCAATGGCCGCTGGATCAGCGAAGTCTGGGAATTCATCGGCACGTTGAACGATCAGCTGATGGAGGACATCCCGCTCCGCGCAAAATTCCTCGAGGCAACCGCGAAGACGACGGCGACGACCGTTGGCGATCATGGCATTTTCGTCGAGGAGGGCGCCAGGATCGGCCCTCAGGTCGTGCTCGATGCCTCGGCCGGTCCGATTCTCATTCGAACCGGAGCGGTGGTCGCTCCGTTCACGCATCTCGTCGGACCGGTCGCGGTTGGCCGCGATTCGCAGATTCTGGGCGACCGCGTGGGCGGCTCATCGATCGGCGACACCTGCAAAGTCCAGGGAGAACTCAGCAGCTCGATTCTTCTGGGGCACAGCAACAAGGCGCACGCCGGCTTCGTCGGCCACTCCTACCTGGGACGCTGGGTCAACCTCGGCGCTCTCACGACGACGAGCAATCTCAAGAACACTTACGGTCCGGTGCAGCTTTGGACTCCATCCGGAATCCGCACCACGGGCATGCAGCTGCTCGGGACATTCTTTGGCGATCACGCCAAGACGGGCATCGGGACGATGCTGAGCACTGGAACTGTTATCGGAGCAGGCGCGAGCGTCTTCGGCGCGAACACTCCACCCAAGGTCGTTCCTCCATTTGCGTGGGGTGATGGCGAGCCCTACGACACGTACGACGTTGCTAAATTCCTAACGGTGGCCGAGCGCGTGATGTCGCGCCGGCACGTGGAGCTCGGCGACAAGGCGCGAAAGCAGCTCGCTGAAGCGCACAAACGGCGTTGGAGTAGCTGATGAAGCTGTGGGTTCTTGGGAGCGGTAGCAGTGGAAATGCAATTCTCCTCGAGAGCGCAAAATCGCGCATACTCGTGGACGCCGGGTTTTCGCCTCGAGTTCTGAAACAGCGTCTCGCGGTTGCGGGTGTCGCGCCGGAGTCGATTGACGCTGTAGTCGCAACGCACGAGCACACGGATCACATCAAGGGTGTCGCCGCCGCGGCGCGAAAGTGGGGCTGGACGATCGTATGCACCGCCGGAACCCGAATGATGTGCCCCGACTGGGCGGGTGTCAAAACGATTCTGACTCCGCGCAAGAGCAGCGTCGTCGTCGGAGACTTTCATCTCGAGACGGTTCCCGTCTCGCACGATGCGAATGAGCCCATCGCCGTGATCGCCACTTCCGTCGGGGATGGCGCGCGAGCTGGAATCGTCTACGACCTCGGGCATGTGACCGAGACCATTTTGCGCGCGCTCGACAAACTGGACATCCTGGTCATCGAAGCAAACCACGACGAGGGCATGCTGCGAGCTGGACCGTATCCGCCTTCTGTGCAGGCGAGGATTCGCGGCAAGTTCGGACATCTGAGCAATGGTGACGCTGCGACGGCGGTGAGTCGGAGCATCCACTCCGGCCTCAACAACATCGTGCTTGCCCACTTGAGCGAGCAGAATAACAATCCGCGTACCGCGCTGGGGACGGTCGGTGACGCTCTGCGGCGGGTAAGATTCAAGGGCCGCCTCACAGCTGCGTCCCAAAGCAGCGTCGTCGGACCAATCTCGATTGGCCCGGGGCGGTCTACCGCTTCAATGCCCGTTCAGCTGGCGCTCGGGATCTAG
>JBBQAV010000115.1:0-8424 GCA_038316775.1 Gemmatimonadales bacterium
GGCATACTGCTCTTCGTAGGTCGCCATGTTGCGCAGGTCAGACTTCATCGCTGCGACATAGGCCTTGTCCTTCGTGTTCGCGAACTTCGGAATCGCGATCGCGGCAAGAATGCCGATGATGACGACCACGATCAGAAGCTCAATGAGGGTAAAACCCTTCTTGTTGCTCATTTAATGTGTCTCCTGAAGCGTTGATTAGCGGTAGGCGGGCATTGCACTCACTTGTGATATAGACGCATTTCGGAGGGGTGGCGCCACATTACAAACGGGCACGGAGACCAAACAAAGGCTGACCGTAAACGCTTGCAGCGCTGAACCTTACAGCCAGATTACAATCTGGGCTCACCCAAACGAGCCGGCCCCCTTCTAGGGGGTCGCTACGCACCGAAATAGCTAGGTCGGCAGGCCGTAGCGCGAAAGCTTTCGATACAATGTGGATGGGTCGATCCCGAGCACTTCAGCGGTACGCGGTTTGTTGCCGCCTTCGTTCTCGAGTACCCACATGATGTACGCCCTCTCGATCGTATCGAGCGTCGGGTTCGCCTGGACCGCATCGCTCACGAGGGGATCTGATTTTGGCTCTACCACGCGCTCTGGCAACGCGGAAACGGGGATCTGTTCATCCCCCTTTGCGAGAATCGCCGCGCGCTCCAGGGCGTTCTCCAGCTCGCGCACGTTGCCGGGCCACGAATACCGCTGCATAGCCTCGACCGCCTCTGGCGACAACGTTCGCGGCGCTTCGCCGCGCGCCTCCCCCGCCCGCTTGAGAAACGCATCCGAGAGCAGGGCGATGTCGCCTGGACGATTCCGCAAGGGCGGAAGCACGATCGAGATGACGTTCAGCCTGTAGTAAAGATCGCTTCTGAAGTTCCCGCGCTTGATTTCGTCTTCGAGATCGCGGTTCGTCGCGGCGATGACTCGCGCGTTGACGGGCCTCGCTTCCGTCGCTCCGACCGGAATCACCTCGCGCTGCTGCAGCACGCGCAAAAGCTTCACCTGTGTCGCCGGCGTCGTCTCACCGATTTCATCGAGGAGAAACGTTCCCTCGCCGGCAGCAAAGAAAAGTCCTTCCTTGTCGCGAGAGGCGCCCGTAAAGGACCCTTTCACGTGACCGAACAGCTCGCTCTCGAGCAGACTTTCCGGCAGAGCGCCGCAGTTGATCGACAAAAACGGCTTGCTTGCCCGAGCCGATTGCTCATGGATGTACCGCGCGACGACTTCCTTTCCCGTCCCGGATTCTCCCTGCAGCAGAACGGTCGAGTCGGTGCCCGCGACCGATTCCGCGACGTGCAGCGCATCGAGCCAGGTCTTGCTCGCCCCGATCGGACGCCCTGACCGGTCGCGGCGCTTCACCTCGGCTTTCGCGGCCTTGTTTTCGCGCCTCAGGTTCCGGTGTTCGGCAGCGCGCCGAACGATCGTCACCAGCTCCTCGTTCTTGAACGGCTTCTGGATGTAGTAGAAGGCGCCATTGTTGACGGCGCCAATGGCGGATTGCAGGCTCGCCTGAGCTGTCATGAGAATCACGACTGCTTCGGGGTCGTGAGCGCGCACGGAAGCGAGGATGTCCAGGCCGGTTACATCCGGCATTCTCACATCGGTGATGATCAGCTCGGGCTTGAGCGCGGCAATCTGCTCGAGGCCTTTCTTGCCGCCGAGTGCCGTATAAGGAATGAAGCCTTCACTCTTGAGCAGAATGCGGATGGTGTCGAGGATGCCCATCTCGTCATCGATGATGAGCACCGTCGGAGCTGATGCCGCGACCGTCGTCATTCCTGGCTCTTTGGCAATGCACGCGGCGTCTTTCTGGCGCCGTCACTTCCGAGCTTGGGGAGAAACACCGTGAACTTCGTTCCGGGCGGCTTGCCGTCGCCATCGACCAGTATGAACCCGTGGTGTGCCTCCACCGCCCGGTACACGATCGAGAGTCCAAGCCCTGTCCCGCCGGTCTTCGTGGTGACGAACGGCTCGAACAGCCTCTCCTTGATGGAGTCCGCTATCCCCCTTCCCTGATCCGTCACTCGCAGCATTATTGCCCCGCGCGTGAAACGCTCGGCCTGGGCCGGGAGCTGATGGTACGCGAGCTCCGCTGCTTCGAGCCGAACTTCACTGCCGGGTGGAGATGCCTGGACTGCATTGAGGAGGAGATTGAAGATCGCGCGGTGTAGCAGATCATCATCGCCAACGACGACCAGGGGAGTCGAAGGAAACACCTCGAGGATCGTCACTTTTTCCGGTTTGTCGGGATGCGCGGAGACGAGAGCAGCGGCGTGATGCGCGATCTCCACCAGATCGACTCTGCGTACGCTCGTGACACCGGTTCGCGCAAAATCGAGGAACTCCGAGAGCAATCGCGACAGCCTGTCCGATTCGCGCTGAACCAGCTGAGTGAGCGTGCGTGTGTCATCATCCGCACCCGGCACCTTGGCGAGCAACTCGGCGGCGCTCCTGATGGAAGCCAGCGGATTCTTTATCTCGTGGGCGAGCGAAGCACTGAGCTCAGCGACAGCCTCGAGGCGCTCCGCTCTCGTGTGCAGCCGTTCGATATCGGTTTCACGCAGCCTGAATGCCGCCAGCTCGGCGGCCATCTCCTCGCGGCCTGAATGCACTGCCCGGAGTCTGGCGCCGATGTATCCGCAGCCCAGTGCAACCGCTCCGAAGATTCCGAGCTGGACGAGTATCGGCAGCTCAAACGGCGTCGCCTGATCGAGGATCGTGACGGCGAAGTAAAGCACGTCGCCGAGCGCCGCTATCAGGAGCACGCCGGCGGGTGGCAGCACCAGCGCGCTCACGGCGATGACGAGAATGTAGAGCGGGGCAAGCTGTGACAGAGCACCCGTCCCCGTCAGGTCGACCACGACGGTGACGAGTACCAGGTCGAAGATCATCTGCACGTAGAAGAAGCTGTCCCCTAGAATCCCTTGCCTGCGCGCGGAGAACAGCATCGACCCGCTCGTGAAGAAGAGGGTCGAGACGAACGCGAGCGTTGCCACGAGTGTCGCGGTACTGTCGGCATTGCGCCATACGGCGATCGCGGCCACGAAGATTGCTGTCGCGAGCGACAACCGGCCCAGGTAGAGGACCCGAAGGACCCTCTCCCGTCCGCCCCCGACGGGCGCAGGCAGCGCTAGCGCGGGCCGCGGTGTCGCGGGAGTGATTGGGACAGCCGGTAGCAAGGTTTCCAAATTGAGGGGATTGGGGACTGACGTCAACTAGACGCTTCGCGGCCCGCTAAGTCTCTACTACTATATAGATTACACACCTATGGTCCTTGGACTTGTTGCTGGGGAAGCCGCGAATCCGCCTTCGATGGGCATCGCGGCGAGCAGCCTGATCGCGGTGCTTGGACTGGTGGCCATGAATGGGTTTTTCGTGGCCGCGGAGTTCTCCCTCGTCGCCGCCCGCCGCTCGAAGCTGGATGAGATGATCGCCAAAGGCGATCGCGCGGCGCGAACCGTTCAGACTGCTCTCCAGCATCTCGACAAGTACATCGCCGCTACACAGCTGGGAATAACGATCGCGTCGCTCGCCCTAGGGTGGATCGGCGAACCGGTGCTCGCCCAGCTCTTCGACCAGCTCTTTCGCTCGGCTGGCGTCAATCCCTCGCCGACGGCGGTTCACGCGGCCGCGGTCCCCATCGCGTTCTTCCTTCTCACGTTCTTCCACATCGTTCTCGGCGAGCTCGCGCCCAAGTCGATCGCCTTGGCGAGTCCGGAGAGAACGGCGCGCGCGATCGCACGACCCCTCATTGTTTTTTCGCGCTTCTTGTCGCCCTTCATCTGGCTGTTCAATGGCGCCGCGAATTCGCTGCTTAGGCTGTTCGGGATCGAGCCCGCGCGCGACCAGGAGGGTCACAGCCCGGAAGAAATCCGTTTTCTGGTGATGCAGGCGCACGCGCGGGGCACGCTGGACGAATCGGATCGCGCAATGCTCGCGGGGGTGCTCGACTTCCACGAGAAAAAAGCGCGAGATGTCATGCGCCCGCGAACCGAGGTCGTGGCCCTGGATGTCGAAGCGACGGAGCAGGAGGTGTGGGAGGTTCTGCGGCGCGAGCGGTACTCTCGCTATCCCGTGTACCGCGAATCTCTCGACGATGTGATCGGCGTCTTCCTCGCCAAGGACCTTTGGCTGCATTCCGGGGATGCTCCCTTCAACCTGGCTGATTTCGTCCGGGAGCCGATGTACGTCCCCGATAGCCGCCCCGCCGAGCGAGTGCTGGATGACCTTCGGAGAACGCGCGCCCACATGGCAGTGGTCCTCGACGAATACGGCGGCACTGCCGGCATCGTCACGATGGAAGATCTGGTCGAGGAAGTCGTGGGCGACATCTCCGACGAATACGACTTCGCATCGCGAGAATCAGTCGTGACGGATGGAGTGCTCGAGCTCGCGGGCTCTCTTTCACTGATCGACGTCAGGTCGGACTACCGAATCCCGATTCCCGAAGGAGACTGGACCACCCTCGGCGGATACGCGTTCGCGAAGCTGGGACGCCTACCCCGCATGGGCGATAGAATTCCGATCCCGGGCGGAGAAATGGAAGTCGTGGCGATGGATGGGCGGCGCATCGCAGCTCTCAGAATACATCGCGCCGGTGTCAGACAACCGGCACCAGTCCCGCAACCAGCCTAGAGCTTTCGGCGGAATACTCCGCACGCGCCTAGAGCGCTGGAATCCCTCGATCGCGCGCTGGCGGCGGTTGCGCATGGGAGCAGTGAGCTTTTGGCAACCCAGTTTGCGCGGCGGCGGGAGCCTACGTCGGAGATGAACCGATCCACGATTGGAGCTCGCGACGGATCGAAGGCAGAAAGCGCAGCCGCGGTCTTGATCGCCAGCTCACTCTCTTTGGCGTGCATGTAAAGCAGCGGGAGATGCGCGGCCACCGCGATGTCGGTTGTCGGCACCGGTCCGTCGATCGCCACGGAATGGTCCCACACGGCCTCGGTGTATTTAGCCTCCAGATAATCCGAGTAAAGCTTTGCGGCCGTCGCGCTTCTGCCTGAGAATTCCAGGCGCTTCCCGATCGAGAGATAGATCTCCGGCGCTCCGACGTACCCAAGTCTCAGCGAGCTCTGAAGCATTGCCAGCGCGGAATCGCTCTTGCCTGCCCCGACGAAAGCCTGTGCGAGCATGTAGCGGGGCTCGCCAACGAAGGGATCGCTCTTCACGGCGTCGCCGAGCACTACGACCGCACGCTCATAGTCGTGATCTGCCGTATACACGCGGGCGAGGGAGAGCCGCTGATCCATCCGGTGCGGGCTCAGGTCAATAGCCTTGTGAAAAGCGTCGATCGCCTGCTGCCGGTATGTCGGAGACCCATAGAAGGCGGCCGCTTCCATCAACAGTCTCCCCTCATGTGTGTACAGTCTGTCGTTCTGGGTGTCGCGCGCGATTTCGCTCTCGAACGCTTTGAAAGACTCCGCGAACGCGCGCTCCAGCATGCGTCTTTCGCTAGGTCTCGCTCGCATCTCCGCGAGGCGCGGACTGAGTGATCCCATGTAAACCGCCATTACCATCGGCGTGTGCGCCGACTGATGCGTCGCGGAATTCGCCAGTATGTCGAACTGTGAGAGCGTTTGAGCAACGGATCCGCTCCGCGCGTCGACCGTCGCAAGCGCCCGATTTGCGCGGAGAGGAGTGTAGGCCTCCCAGTAGAGGATGGTCGCGAGAACCGCGAGCGAAGCAAGCGCGAGCCTGGGGCGGGTAGATGCCATAGAGACGTCGTGCCCGCTGGACTCGAGAACCACGGAGCCCACCGTGCCGCGCGACGCGATGAGCGCCGCGATCATTATCCACAGCATCGTCGAGTTGAGATCGACGAACCAGAAGGCAAGATAGGTTGCGTAGGCGATCTGCAGTCCCGAAAGGATTGCGAGCGAGCTGGGTGACAGCCGGCCCGCGCGGTACGCCTGCACGAGCGTCGCGCCGATCGCGACCCAGATTCCAAGAAAAGCAATCGTGCCTACAATTCCAGTGGTTGAGAGCAGCTCCAGGAATTGATTGTGCGTTCGGTCGAAGATGTCGGTGCCGGACTGATAGATCTTCGAATCGAAATGGGCGCTCCAGACGAGATTGTGATTCTCCAGGCCGTAGCCGAGGAGCGGGCGGTCTTTGAACCCCTCGATGGCGGCGCGCCACTGCATCGTGCGAGACTCATCGGACCCGGCTGGGTTCGTCTGAGCAAGGCGCTGAAGCACAGAGGGAGCATGCCGCGTCAACGCACTGGATGGAAACGCTCTGATGCCCGCCGCTATTCCGAACACGAGGACGCCGAGCGCGGCTGCGACCGATAGAGCGATCCACTTTCGAGCTGGTCTTCTGCTCAGAGTGAAGAAAATGAATCCACCCGCGATGGATCCCAGCACGAAGCCAATGACTGTGCTCCTGTTCTCGGCGAATATCATCGCCAGGAGGTTCAGTGCCCCTGCCGCCAGGTACATCAATCGAAGTCGGGCGTTTGCTGAGGCGAGATAACCGGCGAGGGCGACGTTCATCAGCAAATACGCCGCGAGGAGGCCCGGATTCCCGAGCGTAGAAAGAGTCGGTCCTACCGAAGTATCAGAGGTGCCGGCCGCTGACGCGAAAAGGGAATGCTGGACGATTGCGGTCGCGCTGACGACGAGACTGACAACGAGGGCGCCGTTTAGAACCCAGCCCCAATCCCTGTCGCGGAGAGTTCGGAGAAGGAGAAAGAAAAGCACCAGATGCAGCCAGGCCCACACTCCGCCCATTCGCTCGAAATCACCGAAGAAGCTGTGCGCCCGGGCCGGCGAGAAAATGGCGGAGACAGAAGCGGCCACGAGGAACGCCGCGAGCGACCAGAAGATCGGCTCACTGTGCAAGTCGAGCGTTTTCCGCCCGAAGCACAACGCCAGTACCAGAGCAGTGGCGCCCAGCTCGACGACGATGCGGAAGAAAATGTTCCGCGGCACCACGTACGGAAAAAAGAAACCCGACACCACGATCAACGGGGCCAGCATCGAAGTGAGGAGCAGCGCGATGATCACGGTTCGCCAGGAAAGCTCCGGCAACCATGCTGCGGAAATGCAAACAGTCTTCAATGAGAACCCGATGTGCCGCCAGGACTATGCTGCTCGAAGCTGGAACATGTCTTGCCCCTCTGTCAATGTACCATTCCGCCGGAAAAATGATTCGTAGCTCTATACTCGCCGCCCTTATCCTCCTCCTTGCGTCCTGTTCCGTGTCAAAGGATCAGGAATCCGCCATTGGCCGCCAGGACGCGGAAGGGATCAATGCGCAGCTGCCGATAGTCACCGACCCAGCGATCAGCAGCTACATCCAGAACCTTGGCGAGTCGATCGCGAAGAAAACGAGTCGCTCTGATCTCGACTGGCATTTTTACGTCGTGAATACCAAACTGGTCAATGCATTCGCCCTCCCCGGCGGATACATCTACGTGAACCGCGGCCTTATCGAGAGCACCGAGCGGCTGGACGAGCTGACCGGTACGCTTGGCCACGAGATCGGCCACATCGTCCAGCGCCATGCCGTCAAGCAGATGCAGACCGCGCGAAAGGCGAATCTCGGTGTCGCGGTGGTATGCACTCTCACCAGCATTTGTCAGAGCGGACTCGCTCAGACAGCGGTGCAGGTGGGTGGCACAGCCCTCTTCGCCCGCTATAGCCGGCTCGACGAGCTGCAGGCGGATTCGGAGAGCGTCGTAAACGTCACCCGCGCCGGTTACGATCCCGAGGGGATTCCCGACCTCTTCGACGTGCTGCTCAAGGCACGCGAATACCAGCCGACAAAGGTCGAAGGCTGGTTTGCGTCGCACCCTCTGGAGGAAGCGCGCATTCGAAGAGCGGAGGACCTGATTGCACAGTTGCAGCTGGATCCCTCGCGGCGCCTGCTCGTGGACAATCCGGAATTCCAGGAGTTCAAAGCTCGCGTCTCGTCACTGCCGGCCCTGCCACCCCCGCCGAGCGATCAGAGACAATAGCTAGCGCCTTTCGCAGTTTCCCTCGATCCCGAGTTGTGCTTCGGTGATTAGAATTATTCGCCCTGCAGTTTCCCACGAACCCGACCCACGCATCCAATGACCCACACCGTGCCACTGATCGCACTTACCGCCTGCCTCCTCGCAGCGTCGAAACTGCCGGCGCAAGCGAAGCCAGTTGATTGGACAGCGCTCGCGCGCGAATCGGAGACGATCCTATCTGATTATCTGCGCGTCAATACCACCAATCCCCCCGGCAACGAGATCCTCGGCGCGAGATTCCTGAAGGCAATCCTGGATCGCGAAGGAATCGAAGCCCACATATTGGACACTACGGAGCTCGGGCCGAATCGTGCCAACCTCTACGCCCGGCTCCGGGGGACTGGTGCCAGGAAAGCGATCGCCCTGGTCAACCATCTCGATGTGGTTCCGGTAAATCCGGCCTCATGGACGGTCGATGCATTTTCCGG
>JBBQAV010000116.1:0-8335 GCA_038316775.1 Gemmatimonadales bacterium
GACGACGAGGTGATGGCTACCTGGCGCTCGCACTATCGCGCGGGCGCGAGCCCGGAGAATCAGGCCGAGCTCTGGAAATGGATCTCGGACAACGTCGACTTCCGCGTGCGGAGTGGCGGCATCCTCTAGACGCGCGCGGTGTTCGGGGTCTTTGAGGGCGGTCACTCTTGCGGGTGACCGCTCTTTTCGTAGAGTACACAGTACCGACCTTACGACCACCGTGCCAATGCCGGAGCATTCATCTCCGATCTCTCTGATCGTATAGCTGCGGCCCTCAGGGACCGCTATCGCATCGAGCGAGAGCTCGGCCGCGGGGGCATGGCCGTGGTCTTCATGGCCGAGGATATCAAGCACCATCGGAAAGTTGCGATCAAGGTGCTCCACGCGGAGCTCGCCAGCTCAATCGCCAGCGAGCGGTTCCTGCGCGAGATCGAGCTCGCCGCCAGGCTCAGTCACCCATACATCCTCGCCCTCCACGATTCGGGAGAAGCGGATGGCCTGCTGTTCTATGTCATGCCGTACGTCCAGGGCGAAACGCTTCGCGGCCGCCTCGAGCGCGAAGGACCTCTGTCGGTGGACGACGCCGTTGCGATCGTGCGAGACGTTGCCGATGCGCTGAGCTATGCGCACGCCTCTGGCGTAATCCACCGGGACATCAAGCCGGAGAACATTCTACTGTCGGGCGGACACGCCATTGTAAGCGACTTCGGGATCGCGCGGGCGGTGGACGCAGCGGGTGGAAACCGACTCACGGCGACGGGGCTGGTGATAGGAACCCCTGCCTACATGAGCCCTGAACAGGCCAGCGGCGGAAGTGTGGTAGATGCGCGGAGCGACGTCTACAGTCTCGCGTGTGTGGCGTACGAGATGTTGGGAGGAGATCCGCCATTTACAGGGTCGAGTCCGCAGGCCGTGATCGCGAGGCATGTGGTAGATCGGCCGCTGCCTCTGCGGTCGGTGCGTCCGACCGTCCCGGAAGCGGTAGATGAGGTCTTGCAGCGTGCACTCGCGAAAATCCCGGCGGATCGATTCGCGACAGCGGCCCGACTCGCGGAGGCGCTCGGCCGTGCGCACGGCACCGGCGGAATCGGGCAACATCGCCTGCGCCGGCGCCGCTGGCTGCTCTCGGCCGCAGCCCTTTTCGGTGTCGGAGCAGTGCTCGTGGGATTCAACGTGGGCCGTGTACGGGAGCGGCTGGCTCGCAGCGCATTCGAGCCCACTCACATCAGGCTGGCTGTGCTCCCGTTCGAGAACCTGACGGGAGACCCCGGGCAGGAATACTTCAGCGACGGCTTGACCGAGGACATGATCACGCAGCTCGGCCGCCTCCACCCCGAACGCCTCAGTGTGATTGCACGCACCTCGTCGATGCGCTACAAGAAGAGCGACAAGCCGATCGATCAGATTGGCCGCGAGCTCGGCGTCGATTACGTGTTGGAAGGAAGCGCGCGGCAGGAAGGGGGGCGCGTCAAGATCAACGCGACGTTGGTGCGGGTCAGTGATCAGACGCAGCGTTGGACCGACAGCTACGAGCGCGAGCTCGCCAGCATCCTCGCCGTGCAAGGACAAATCGCCGGTGGGGTCGCGCGATCGCTGTCGCTGGCGCTGCTCCCCGCTGAACAGAGCCGCCTCGCCAACGCTCGCATCGTCAACCCAGAGGCGTACGAAGCGTATCTGAGAGGCCTGCATCATCTGAGCAAACTGTCGCGTGCCGATCAGGACTCGGCGCAGCGCTACTTCGAGATCGCGTTGCAGAAGGATCCCAACTACGCGTCGGCGTACTTGGGCCTCAATCGCGTCTGGGCCTATCGAGACCAAATACACTTCGCGCCACGTGACGAGGCTCGATCAAAGGCGGACGCGGCTCTGACCCAAGCCCTCCTTCTCGACAACACCTCGGCGGAAGCGCACTTGGCGCTCGCAATCAAGTTGGTGTGGTGGGACTGGGAGTTCGCGCGCGCCGGGCCGGAATTCCGCCGGGCACTGGAGCTGGATCCGAATCTCGCGGGGGCGCACGCCATTTATGCGGATTACTTGATCTTCATGAAGCGTCCAGGCGAGGCATCGGCCGAGATCCAGCGAGCGCTTCAGCTCGATCCGCTGAACGCAATGGTTCGAGCGTTTTCGGGGCGTATCCTGCTCTTTGCGCGCAGGTACGACGATGCGATCGCGGAATGCCGGGAAGCCCTCAAAACCGATCCGAACTCACCGATTGCGCACGGCTGCATCCAACAGGCGATGTACGGGCAACGAAGGTACAAGGAGGCGCTCGCGGCGGAGCGCTCGAGGCAGTTAGCCCTCGGTCATCCAGACGTAGTCGCCGCGCTCGATCGCGGTTTCGCTGAAGGGGGATTCGCCGGTGCGATGCGGCGCGCAGCGGAAACCGAGGCGTCAAGCTCGAGAGCTACCGGCACGACGTCGGTCTTGGTCGCGACGATGTACCTCCGTGCTGGCGACAAAGAGCGGGCGCTCGAGTGGTTGGAACGGTCCTATGTGGCTCGCGACAATGCGATGCCCTACCTGTCGATCGCTCCGGTTTATGACGGCCTGCGCCGCGACCCGCGCTTCCAGAATCTCCTGCGGCGAATGAACTTGCCGATGTGAGCAAAGCTCACCGATTTAGCCAGGAGGATGAATGGATCAGAAGAAGCATGGGAGACTGTCTATCGAACGAAGGATGTCCACGCCGTAAGCTGGTTCCAGCCGGAAGCTGTACAATCTCTCGAGCTTATTACGCGTTTCGCACCGGATCGCTCGGCTCCCATCATCGATGTCGGAGCCGGGGCTTCGGTCCTGGTCGACGATCTGCTTGCCTCTGGCTACAGCAACGTCACGGTGCTCGACTTCTCGGAGACCGCGCTCGAGATATCGCGGAGTCGTCTTGGCAGTGGCGCGCCGGGAGTACACTGGATAGCGGCGGACATTCGAACCGCTCGATTCGAAGAGAGCGCCTACGCAGTGTGGCACGACCGCGCTGTTTTCCATTTCCTCACCGATCCAGAGGATCGGAGAGTTTACGTCGAGCAGGTGCAGCGCGCGGTGCGGCCAGGTGGCTACGTTCTCGTAGCAACATTCGCCGAGGACGGCCCCGCGACTTGTAGTGGGCTGCCGGTCGTCCGCTACTCGGCTGAGTCGCTGCACTCGGAGTTCGGCTCCACTTTCCGCATGCTCACCAGCGCGCAGGAGGACCATCGGACGCCAGCGGGCTCCGAGCAGTCGTTCCTCTATTGCCTCTGTCGCAGGGAATAACCCGGCGTCAACTTTGCTGGGCTATCGACCGACCATCCCCATAGGCGCGGATCCCGCCGGTGCGGCAGCGCCCTTCCTGTAACCTCTCTCCATGGACGGCTTCGTGCGGACTCCAATGCTCGCCGCTCTTCTCTTCACCGCGTCGTGTACGACGGCAATCACTGTTCCGGTAGCGACACCGGCGCCGAGTGAGATCAAGGTGCTCAACGCATCCGCCGGTGCCACTCCCGCGGCGAGCGCCGTAACCAGGACCACAGTCTACGAGAGTGCGCGCACCGTCACTCAGGTCCTGCGACTCGCCCCCAATGCCAGAATCGCCGAGCACCATCATCCCTTCTACGACGAGACCTTCATCGTACAGCAGGGGCGGCTTTCGCTGCTGCTCAATGGAAAATCCTTCGATATCGGCGCGGGAGATTTCATCGTAATGCCGGCGGGAACTACCATCAGCGGAATGAACACGGGTGAACAGGAGGCGCGCGTGGTGGTGGCGTTCAGCAGCACGGGCGCGGCCGGTCCGCTGAGTGTTTCCGGCCCTGTGCATCACTAGACGACAGCCAGGTAGCCGCGGTGAACACCGGGCGTAATTCGTGACGGATCTCCGGGCGACTCTCGAACGCACGCTCGGCGACAGCTACACCTTCGAGCGCGAGCTCACCGGCGGAGGGATGAGTCGCGTCTTCCTGGCAATGGACCGGCAGCTCGGCCGGGAAGTTGTGATCAAGATCCTCTCGCCCGAAGTCGCGGCGGAGCTCAGTGCCGATCGCTTTCGGAGGGAGATTCCGCTCGCGGCGAAGCTCCAGCATCCGCACATCGTTCCGCTCCTTTCCTCGGGAGAGGTGAATGGCATGCCGTACTTTACCATGCCATTCGTGGAAAGGGGAGTCGCTGCGTGCCCGGCTCTCGCGCGTAGCGGAACTTCCGGTTCCCGAAGCCGTGCGGATTCTCCGTGAAGTGGCGAGCGCGCTCAGCTACGCGCACAAGCACGGCGTGGTTCATCGGGACATCAAACCCGACAACGTCATGCTCACCGGTGAGTTTGCGCTGGTCACCGATTTCGGCGTCGCCAAAGCCTTGCGCGAATCCAGCAGGGACGACAATGCACGTCCGTTCTATAAGCGGAATGGTGCGGTTGAGTTGAATCGCCACTGGATGGTGTGGAACGACATCAGCAGAATTACTTCTGATGTCCCCTGAATTCGTTGCAGCCGACATATCTGGCCGGGGTGGTCGAGGGTGAGCGAATCTGTCATCGACATCTCGGAGCTGACGCGCCGCTTCGGTACGAAGACGGCTCTGGCCTCGGTGAGCTTGTCCTTGCCTCGGGGCGCGGTGTACGGACTCGTCGGCGAAAACGGAGCTGGCAAGACCACGCTGATCAAACACATTCTCGGTCTGTTGAGGGCGGAGAGCGGCTCGGTCCGCGTCTTCGGACTCGATCCCGTCGCCGATCCGGTCGCTGTTCTCTCGCGCATCGGCTATCTCTCCGAGGAAAACGACATCCCGGGCTGGATGCGCGTCGACGAGCTCATTCGTTACTCGCGCGCGTTCTATCCCGCTTGGGACGATGTGTACGCGGAGAAGCTCCAGCAAGCGTTCGCACTGGACCCCGCGGCGAAAATCAAGAACTTGTCCAAAGGGCAGAAGGCGCGAGTGGGATTACTTATCGCGCTTGCCTATCGGCCCGAATTATTGGTGCTGGATGAACCGTCATCCGGCCTCGATCCCATCGTTCGTCGCGACATTCTCGGTGCCGTCATTCGCACCATCGCCGATGAAGGCCGTACGGTGCTCTTTTCGTCACACCTGCTGGGGGAAGTGGAGCAGGTCGCTGACCATGTAACGATGATCAGCGAGGGCAAGATCGTGCTGAGCGCGCCATTGGACGCGATCAAGGACTCGCACCGCGTCGACGGACGCGCACCCTCGCTCGAGGAGATCTTCGTCGCTCATGTCGGGCCGGTTGCGGCGTCAGGTCCGGACGCTTAGATCATGCGCTCGTCCGCTGCCGCAATCGCCTGGGAATTCCGCCAGCGGCATCGCTGGGGATTGATCGCGCTGCTCGGCTACCTGCTCGTTCTCACGGCGATCAGGCTCCTGAACCTCGAGCCCGGAGAGTCCGTCAACCTGGATGACTCCTGGAGCTTTGCGCTGGTGGTGGTCGTGCCACTGGCGGTGACATTCATGTATTTGCTGGCGGTGTTCACCTACGGCCTTTCCGGTGATCTGGCCGCGCGCCAATCGACGTATCCCGCGCGCATGTTCACACTGCCGGTGACGACCGCCGCGCTGGCGGGCTGGCCGATGCTGTATGGCACCGTGGCCATGGCGATCCTGTGGCTGGCAATGAGGTTTCTCGCGGTGTGGCCGGCCGGATTTCCCATCCCGGTGATTTGGCCGGTGCTGCTCGCTGCGGCGCTCCTCGCCTGGACACAGGCGCTGATGTGGATGCCGTACGGTTTACGGGGACTGCGTGTGATCGTCGCCATGCTGTGGCTGGCCACAATCGACGCTGTCGTTCTCCTGACGCTCCACTACAACGCCCGAGAGACCGTCATGGTTGCCGGACTGGCGCCGCTTATTCCCCTCGCGTATCTCGTCGCCCGCTTCGCCGTTGCACGCGCTCGTCGAGGTGAGGTGCCCGATTGGTGGGGAGCGTTCGCTCGGGGCGGACAGATCGCGGAGGTCCCCCCCAATCGGCGCGTACCTTTTCCGTCGCCGGCCCGCGCTCAAGCGTGGTTCGAATGGCGGCGGCACGGCCGGTCGCTGCCGGCGCTGGTGGTTATGGTCCTGCCGTTCGAGCTGGCCCTGCTCTTCGGCGCGGGCGACACGCCGGTACTCGTCTTCGTCGTACTGATCGGCGTGCTGCTCACTCCGCCATTCATGGCCGGCTTCGCCGCCGCGACGGTGAGCAAGTCCAATCCTTATGTGAGCGATTCCTACGGCGTGACGCCGTTCATCGCCACGCGGCCCATGACCAGCGCCGCGCTCATCGCCGCCAAGCTGAAATCGACGATCTGGAGCACGCTGGCCACCTGGCTTTTGGTTCTTGTTGCAATCCCCCTGGCGCTCACCCTGTCTGAGACCTGGCCGGTAGTGACCGAACGTTATAGTCGACTCAGCGGGGCCATCGGAACGCCGCGCGCAGTGATAATCGTGCTGCTGATAATCTCGGGATTGATCGCGTCGACGTGGAAGCAGCTGGTCCAGACTCTGTACATCGGCCTGACCGGCCGCGAATGGCTCATAAAGGGGAGCGTGTTTCTTACCCTGACTTTCCTTGTCGTGATCGGGCCGGTAGTCGACTGGATTATCAGCAACAGCAACGTGCAGGCCGCGTTATGGGATGCGTTGCCAGCGATCGCCGCAGTTCTCGTTTTTATCAAAATGTCCGCCGCTGTCTGGATCGCAACGCGCCTCTATCAAAGCCGACTGCTGAGCGACCGTACCCTTGTAACCGGCGCAGCCTGCTGGTGCATCGTCGTGCTCGCGCTCTACGGTCTGCTCGTGTGGTTTTTTTCCACGCCATTCTTTCCGCGCTACGTGCTCGCACTCGTGGCAATCCTTGCAATCCCGTTGGCGCGAGTGTCAGCCGCACCGCTGGCGCTCGCGTGGAACCGGCATCGGTGACCATCATGAAGAACCGAAAGATTGTAATCGCATCGGTGCTGGCTCTCATCGGCCTGCCCGTCGTATTGGCTATGACAGAGGCAGTGTCGTACCACGTCCAGAATCGGAGCAACGGCTCTTTGATATCCTCGGGGCGAAAGCGGGAGTATTTGCTTTATGTCCCAATGAGCTACGAACGTACCAAGCCGACGCCGCTTGTCATCAGCATGCACGGGGCGGGGCTGTGGGGGGCCGCTCAGAAAGAAACGAGTCAGTGGAACAGGGTGGCTGAAGCCGAAGGGTTCATTGTCGTCTACCCGTCGGGAGCCGAGGGCGACGGGCCAAGGCACTGGTCCATGGACGGTTGGAGACACCCATCTCAGATGCCGGACGTCAGGTTCATCTCGGAGTTGATCGACACCCTGGAGGCGAACTACAACATCGACCCCGCGAGGATCTATGCGAATGGTCTCTCCAATGGCGCAGGCATGGCGTTCGTCCTTTCCTGCACGTTGTCCAATCGGATCGCCGCGGTCGGGGCAGTGGGAGCTGCTCAATTACTGCCGTGGAGCTGGTGCAGAGACGATCGACCGGTGCCGATGATCGCGTTCCACGGTACAGCCGATCGCTTTACTCCTTACAACGGCGGTAAGGTGTGGATTGCCCCCAAGCCGTTTCCGAACGTCCGGACGTGGGCAGCAAGTTGGGCTCGAAGAAACCGGTGTGCGCCGAGCCCGATTGATTCTGAGGTGGCGACAGATGTCACTCGTCGCGCATACACGAACTGCGCCGACAGCGCGGCCGTGGTGCTCTACACCATCCGGGGAGGAGGCCATACGTGGCCTGGTGGCAAGCCCATGCCGGAATGGTTTGTCGGGCCAACCAGCCGGAGCATTGACGCCACGAGTCACATGTGGGCGTTTTTTCGTGAGCACAGGCTTTCAGGAGCGCAGACGAACACGCGGCAAAGACAGGAGGTGCCCGAGTGATGTGCTGTGACCATTATCCGTCTGCCGTTGTGTCGACTATAGCTGCGGGACTTTTCACGCTGATCGCAGCCGCGAACGCGTGGCCTCAGTCGCCGGATCAGCGCACCTACGCCAACCCGATCGACATCGATTATCGGTACAACTTCGAGCAGCACAACGAAGGCATCTCGTATCGCTCCGGCGCCGATCCCGTCATCGTCGTGCAGCGCGGCGAGTACTATCTCTTCGAGACCATCGGCGACGGCTACTGGCGCTCGCGCGATCTCGGCACGTGGCAACACATCACTCCCTCGCGGTGGCCGCTGACCGACATCGTTGCGCCAGCAGCTCTGTCTGTGCGCGACACAATTTATCTCTTGCCGAGTACGACGCGTCCGCTGCCGATCATGATGCTGACGGAGCCGGCGACGGGACGCGTGGAGTTCTACAATCGTCTCATGCCGTGGCTGCCGATGGCGCGGGATCACGAGCCGTTCCCGTTCGTCAAA
>JBBQAV010000117.1:0-8328 GCA_038316775.1 Gemmatimonadales bacterium
CGCAACATGGCGACCTACGAAGAGCAGTATGCCGCGGACAACGCTGGTGCATACTTCGGTGGAACCGCGACGTCAGCGGCTCCTCTTCAGGGTTTCAGCCCGTCGCAGAACGTGACGGTTGTCATCGTGGACGTAGCAGGCCCGCCGCCTTCGTGGAGCGGAACCGCTACGCACTCGCAGTCAGCCAAGGTTTGCACCATGACCAACGGTGTAATCACCTGCGTATAATCAGGGTGACTAGATAAAAGGGGGGAGTGCCGAACGGCGCTCCCCCCTTTTTCTTTTTG
Organism: Gemmatimonadales bacterium; assembly: GCA_038316775.1. Lineage (GTDB taxonomy): Bacteria > Gemmatimonadota > Gemmatimonadetes > Gemmatimonadales > Gemmatimonadaceae > UBA4720. The sequence goes on from JBBQAV010000117.1 coordinate 288, forward strand.
GGTCAGCGTGAATTCGATTTCGGTCGCTTACCGCCAGTGACGTGGATGGAGCGGGCGACCTTATCGTCAGGACATGAGAACGGCGGAGAGTCGGCGCCAATCCGTGGGGACAAAGCGAGGCGCTGAGGGATTCACGCTCATCGAGACGATCGTCGCCCTCTTCCTGTTTAGTGTCGGTGGTCTTGCGCTCGCGGGCACCAGCGCCGCAGTCGGGCGCGGCCTGAATACGAATGCGATCCGCGAGCGCGCGTCCCGAATCGCGGCGAGCCGCCTCGAGATCCTTGGCGCGGAGTGCACCCGCGCCACGAGCGGACGCGAGTCGATCGAGCACATCGAGTCGGAGTGGACCATCTCTTCTGACGACACATCCCGCGTTAGCGTTGTCGAGTCGGTCCGATACACGACCTGGAATGGCCCGCGCACGGATTCCTATCGGGCGATCCTTTCGTGTCCACGGTGACGGGCTTGCGCGGGCGAGCTCGCAGTCGAACGCGGGGATTCACTCTCATCGAGCTGGCGGTGGTGCTCTTGATACTCGGCGTCGCGGGCGCCGCAATCGGAATGACGCTGTTGCGTCAGCAACGCTTTTATCGTGGCGCGAGCGAGCTGATGTATGCGCGACAAGGCGTGCGTGACGCGATGGAGGTTCTGTCGACGGACATCCGTGGATTGTCGGTCGCCGACACCGTACGCATTCTCGCGGATTCCGCGATGGAGCTGTTCGCGAACATTGGAAGCTCGGTTGTCTGTCAAAGCATGGGCTCCGAGGTGGGATTGCCCGGCGCGGTTTCTCCGCCTGGGAATACGCTGAGCGCCTTCCTTTTTGAGCCCGACACGGGCGACATCGCGCTCTTCTACCGCGATTCGGCAGAGAGCACCGGTGGCGATTCCACGGCGAGTGTCAGTCGGTGGGAGCGGCATCGAGTCCACGGGTTCAGCAGCCGGGTGCTGGTCAATGCCTGTCCCGAAGCTACCGGCTTGGCGCCATCAGATGGTTCCAGTGGGAATGGGTCGACCGGGTTCGTGGTCACGCTGGAGTCGCCGTTGAGCGAGCATGTCGGGGCGGGGGCTCCAGTGCGTTTTGTCAGGCGCGGGCGATACAGCCTTTACAAGGCGTCTGATGGGGATTGGTATCTCGGTTACCGCCGCTGCAACGCTCTGGGCCCGCGCGTCTGCGGGGCAGTGCAACCGCTCAGCGGGCCGTACCGCCCCTATAACCGCGACTCGCATCTAACCGGTCTCTTGTTCGAGTATTTCGATGTGCAGGGGGCACGCCTTGGTGCGAGCGCCTCACCGCTATCTGTTGCGAGGGTGGACATAACTGCCAGAGCCCAGAGCCGTCAGCGGCTCCTGATCGAGGGCCGATCGTGGACACCGGGCGACTCTGCCACTGTATCGATCGCCGTGAGGAACAGGCTACGCTGAGTCGCCGCGCTCGCTCTCATGGGGAACCGTCCGGCTGCCCATCTCCGGTTGCCGCCCGGAAACACGGCTTCGTTCTCGCGGCGGTGCTGCTTGCTCTGCTTCTGATCGCCGCACTGGTAGCCGGGATCTTTTTCGCGGTGACGGAGGATTCGCGTGTCAGCGGCGCGACAGCGCAGCTGCAACTGGCACTTTCTGCGGCAGAGTCAGCTGCAGAGCTGACAATCGCGGGATGGAGCTTGTCAGGAACGGATTCGATCCGAGTCGGGGACACGCGATCGTCGGCGATCGAGGGCCTCGGAGCACCGGTCATGGTGCACGTCACGCGACTCCAGCCGGTCCTTTATTGGATCGTTGCAGATGCACGCTCTGTCTCGTCTCCATATGGAGGCATGAAGCGAATCGGAGTCGTAGTGAGAGTGGTGATCGGTGCAGACCATTCGATAACTATCGACCGAATTCCGGAACGAGGCTGGTCGGAGCTGTTCTGAGCCAATCGCAGCCCACCGTTACTTTCCCGGCAATTGAATCGTGTCTTAGTTCGAACGACTGGTGACGGACCTGAAGGGCAGAAGTGCCACGCGGTTGGTCTCCACGTAAATGCAAGCAAACAGGGTTCTTAGGATTTCACGCCTCAACGTACATGGCAATGCGGCGCGCACCTGAGTAAACCCGCTTCTTTTCATTCACCAAGAGCCGCATGGCGTTATTTGGTCGCAGCAAGACTACCGTAGGGCTCGACATCGGATCCGGCCTGGTGAAGGTCGCCGTCGTCGATCACTCGAAGTCTACACCCGAGCTCGTGAAGGTCGCGATCAGTCCGCTTCCCGATGATGCAATCGTGGAAGGGGAAGTGATGGACCCGCATCTCGTCTCGGATGTCATCCGCACCACGATCGAGGCCGTTGACGCCAAAACGAAATCCATCGTCGCGGCTGTAGGCGGCCGCGATGTGATCATCAAGCGCATCAAGACCGAGCGCGTGAAGGAAGCGCAGGCGCGCGAGCTGATGCGGTGGGAAGCCGAGCAGCACGTCCCGGACGTCGACTCGGTCGAGCTGGATTTCCAGATCCTGGACAGCGACAGCGACGGCAAGGACGAAATGAGTGTGCTTCTCGTCGCAGCCAAGCGTGATCTCGTCGAAGCCAAGCTCCGCATCATTGCCGAAGCCGGCATCACGCCCAGCTCAATGGACGTGGACGCCTTCGCGCTTCATAACGCGTTTGAGCTCAACTACCCGGCCGCGATGAGCGGCGCCGTTGGACTGGTGAACATCGGTCACGAAGTCACCAACATCAACATTCTTGACGACGGCGTTCCGATTCTCACGCGCGACCTGCCTATAGGTACACGCCGGATTCGCGAGGATCTTCAGCGCGAATACGGACTCTCCGCCGCTGACGCGGAGGCTCTCATAAGAGGATATGACCGGTCGGCACAGCTGGACGCGGTCATCGCTCAGCGCACCGAAGAGATTGCAACCGGCCTCGAGCGCGCCATCGCGTTCCTGTCGACGTCCCTCAAGGGCGACGGTTCGATGAAGGCGGTTTACACCTGCGGCGGTGGCTCACGCACGCCTGGACTCACTGAGTCGCTTGGGCAACGGCTGAAGAAGCCCGTTGAGCTCGCGAATCCTCTCACCCAGATGAACGTGAGAGAGGGCGCGCTGGATTCGCTCGTGACCGACGAGGTCGCACCGCTCCTGATGCTCTCCATCGGCCTTGCACTCCGCAAGAACTAACCCCGGACCAAAGACACCATGATCGAGATCAATCTCCTCCCCGGGGACGGCAAGAAGAAGCGACGGGCGAAGACCGCCACCGCTACGAAGTTCGAATTCAACCTCAAGCCTCCAGCGTGGCTCGCCGGGATCACCGACAGGTTGACCGACAAGTATATGCTCGGTGCGGTGGGCGCAGCCGGTGTCACCGGTGCACTCATCGTCCTGATGTTCATCAGCCAGACCGCCAGAGGCGCAATGCTGGAGGCGCGCGAGACCAAGGCCGTCAAGGATTCGGCGCAGTTCAGCGCCGTTCTCAACGCCAAGGCGAGGGCCGAGGCGACGCGCGACTCGCTCTATCAGCAGATCGCGATCATCAAGTCGATCGACGATTCGCGCTATCTCTGGTCGCACCTGATGTTCGAGATCAGCAACGCGTTGCCGCAGTACACATGGCTCAGAGAGATAACTCAGACGAGCGCGCCGCGCAGCGTCGCGGTCGCTGACACGACGGTGAAGAAGGTGGCGTCGGGAGACAGCACGGCCGCCAGCAAGCTTTCGCCGAGAGAAAGGCAGATCGAGCGTGACCGCGCCAAGAGGCTGCGGTCCGATTCGCTCCTGGCATCGGCCAAGGTTATCCAGTTCAAGATCGTTGGACACACGGTCGACATTCAGGCGCTCACGCGCTTCATGAAATCGCTGGAGGCGTCGCCCTTCATTCAAAACGTCCAGCTCGCCAGGTCCGATCTCGTTGTCGCGGATGGCAAGGAAGTAACGGAGTTCACTCTCGAGGCAGAGACACAGTCTCCGCCCTCGTTCGCAATAAAGACCGTTCCACTCGTAGTCTCGGCGGTTCATTAAATGGCACTCTTCGCTAACATGACGAAGCGCGAGCAAATGCTGGCCGGCATTGGTGTGGCCGCAGTGCTGGTGCTCGGCGCGTACTTCTACGTCCTCTACAGGCCCAGGGCGGCGGAGCTCGCGGCTGTGCAGGTGCACGTTGATTCGCTCGACAAGATGAATCAGCAGGCGAAGGCCGATATTGCGCAGGGCAGCCTCCAGAAGCTGAAGGCGCAGTCCGCCGAGTACGACCAGAGTCTCAAGGTGATGCGCCAGCTCGTTCCGAGGAGTAACGAAGTACCTGCTCTTCTCGAGGACATTTCCACCGCGGCTCGCCGCGTTGGGCTCGATCTGGCGACTGTGGAACCGATGCCGGTGCTGCCGGGCGAACAGTTCGATACCTATCGCTACAAGCTCGCAGTCATCGGCGGATACCACCCCGTCGGACAGTTCCTCAGCAACGTCGGCTCTCTGAACCGGATCATCGCGCCGGTCACGATGGCGATCAAGGTGCACCCGGTCGCCGACAAGACCAAGGCGCGAATCAAGAAGGGCGAATCGCTGATAGACACCGAGTTCCAGGTGCAGACGTACGTCGCGCGTACGACGCCTTACTTACCGCCTTCCACGGTGAGATGAATGATGCGGTCTCTCTCTTTCGCTCTCATTTTCGTCGCTCTGACGAACGGCGCATCGGCGCAGGCCTCCGCTCAGGCGACGCCGCGGACCAGTCCGAACACGGCCGCGAAGCCGGCGGCTCCTAAAGCGACGGTGGCGGATCCCAAGAAGCCGGCAGCGTTGCCCCTTCCCGCGCCAGCGGCGGACACCATGCCACGCGTTCTGATCAACCGCGAGGTTTTTCAGTACGACGACAACGGGCGTCGCGATCCCTTCGTGTCGTTGATGACGACAGGGGATTTGAGACCCCTGCTCGCCGACCTGAAGCTGGTCGGGGTTGCCTACGACCCGCGCGGGCAGAACTCTGTTGCGGTTTTGCGAGATATCACGTCTAAGGATCAGTACAGAGTCAAGGTTGGCCAGACGATCGGCAGAATGCGGGTCGCGGCCATCCAGCCAAAAGCAGTGATTTTCACGATCGAAGAGTTCGGTTACAGTCGTCAGGAACTCCTGCCGATAGCGCCGCCCGATTCGACTAAAATGAGGCTTCGTCAATGAGCTTGCTGAAAGCGCTGCCCGCAGCGGCGCTCCTGTTTCTGCCCTCTTCGGCCGCAACCGTTCACTCACTCAGTGTGGTCCCTTCTTCCGGGAAGACTGAGGTGGTGATCGGGGTCAACGCTGCCGTCGACGTGCAGGATTTCACGCTCGACGCGCCCGCACGGGTGGTAGTCGATCTGAAGGGAGCCACTCTCGACATGGCGTACCGCACCTACGACAAAGAGTCGCGCGGCGGTATAACCAACGTCCGGTACGCTCAGTTCCGGCCGAACATTGTTCGCGTCGTCATCGAGATGGATGCGAAGCACCCGTACGAAGTGAAGCGGAGTGACGGCGAAGTCCGTATTTCTGTCACCGGCGGCAAGACCACCGACTATACGTCGTGGTCGTCGTCCAGCTCGCATAAGACGTATGCGGTTGCGCCAACGCCGCGTGTAGTGACGCCAATGCCGCTGCCCGTTCGGCCGGCGCCGGCGAAGCCTGATGTAGTAGCGAAGGCGCAAGTTGCTTCGACGACTGGAATGCTCAGGACCGCAGCCCCCAAGGCTGTCGCCCAGGTTGAGACGTCTTCCGGACAGGACGACGCGGCTGCGGCAGAACCACTCCCAACTCGCACAACGGCAGCGTACGTCAAGCCGGTCGGGCTCTTTTCGCAGGTCCAGCAGTCTCAGCAACCGCCGATCACGGTCACGTTCCAGGACACCGACATCCGCGATGTGATTGCGTCGTTCGCGGCATTCTCGGGCCGTACGATCGTCGTCGGAAAGGATGTGAACGGCACGATCACAGCCGAAGTGAAGAACCAGCCGTGGGATGTCGCGCTGCGCGCGATTCTCCAGGGCCAGGGCCTCGCCGCGGTTGAAGATCCGATCTCCGGCATCATCACCGTAGACAGCTACGCGAACATTCTGAACCGTCAGGCTTCAGAGCCGCTGCAAACCCAGCTTGTCTCGATCAACTATGCGCGCGCCTCGGCGCTCGTTCCGACCATCCAGCAGCTGCTCCAGAAGGATTGCCCGCAGGTTCAATCGAGCGGGAACGTCGTGAACAACGCGCGCCCGAGCTGCGTCGCACGTGGACTGGTGGCCGCTGACAGCACGACCAACACGCTCATCATCACTGAGACGTCCTCGCGCCTCGCCGACGTCATGCAGTACGTCCGAAGCCTCGACGTTCGCACGCCGCAGGTCGGCATCAAGGCGAAGATCATCTTCGTCAACAGAACGAACATCGAAGACATCGGACTTTCGTACGACCTCGGCACGGGCACGCAGCAGTTCTTCAGCCAGCTCGTGAAGCGTCCTGATCCAGCGACACTCAAGCCAGTCGATACGGATGGCGACGGAGTTCCTGACGCACTGGGCGGCGGCACGCTGTTTCAGGGCGACAGAATTCTGCTCGGCGGCAACGCGCTTTCGGCGATCGCCAATGCGAACGCACGCGTAGTCAATCCGGCGCTGCAGGTCGTGTTCTCGACAGCGCTCGGAAAGTTCCAGCTCACAAGCTTCCTCGATGCCCTCCAGGAAGTTCGTCTCGCCGATCTTCAGGCCGAGCCGAGCATCGTGACGCTGGACAACAGACAGGCATCGATCCAGGTCGGCCAGGAAATTCCGATCAGGGTGCTCGACGCCAATACCGCCAATGTCAATGGCGCGACCGCCGGCCAGCAGCCGCGCGCCACTGTGCAGATGAAGCAGGTCGGTATCATTCTGACCGTCACTCCGCACATCACCAACAACCGCCAGATCCTGCTGCTGCTGCACGCCGAGAACTCGGATGCGCAGCTGGCATCGTCCGACGTCGGATTCATCTTCGGCAAGCAGTCCGGCGACACGCAGCTGCTCGTTGGCGACGGCGAGACCGCTGTTATCGGCGGCCTGACCGTCACGCAGACCACGCAGTCCAAGTCGGGAATTCCGCTCCTTGTCGATCTGCCGATCATCGGCAGGCTGTTCGGCGAGACGCGCACCGGCGACGAAAAGCGTGACCTTCTGATTCTCGTAACGCCGCACATCATCGATGACGGCGCTCCGATCCCGGGTCCTTCATCCAACCCGATCCCACCAGCCACCAACTAAGGTGACTCGAATGCATATCACACCCACTGACGCTATGCGCCGCGGCCTCGTATTGGCCGTTGTAGCAGCGTTGATCTCGCTGGGAGTCGCGGCGTGCAACGACAGCACGTCGATAGATCCGCAGAGGGACCGCACTCCGCCATCCGTTTCGCTTACGGCGATTGGAGGGCGTCCGGATACGGTAATCTCGTTCACGACGAACGCAGCCGACAACCTAGGTCTGAAGACGATTCATGTCCAGGCGATCGGAGCGGTGAGTGGTGTCTTTGACACCACGTTCACCAGCGCGGTCACGGACTTTCAGTTGAGTTTCAACCTGTTTGCCTCCCGCGCGGTTCCGGCGGGAACCCCCGTAACCATTACGGCTGAAGCCGTTGACGGCGCGGGGAACAGCTCGGGAATCGACACGCTGATAATGGCGACGGGCAACGTTCCGCCGCCGGAAATCCGAATTCTGAGCCCGTTCTCAGGCAGCTCCGCGGTCGTCGGCAAGTCGATCGTTGTGACGGTAATGGGCAAGACCGCCCTCAAGGTGTTCGCGCTCGGATTGAACTCGACCGGTCCAGTCATTCGCAACGACTCGGTGGTGTTCGCGAGTCCATTGCTGGATTCGACCACAATGCAGGACACGATCCCGATTCCGGCAACTGCCTCACCTGGCACACTTACGATCACGCCTTTCCTCAGGGATTCGCTCGGCCAGCGCGCGGTCGGTCCGGCCATCACGATCAACGTGCAAACGGCGGCTCAGATCAATTCAGTGCCAGTCGTCAACGCTTATTGCCTCGGCAACTCGGCCTTCAAT
>JBBQAV010000118.1:0-8303 GCA_038316775.1 Gemmatimonadales bacterium
GTGCGAAGCTTCACCTGATCCATCTCGCGCCGCTCCTCATAGTCCTGGAGGTCCGCGCTCAGATCGACCGCGGTAAGATTTTCGCCCAGCCTCTCCCATTTTCCGCCGCGATGCTCGCGCACGAGCCCGTGACGCTTGAGCAGCGCGAAGACGATCTTCGCCTTGCGGGAGGGGATTCCGGTTATCGACACGATGTCGTCGAGCAGCACCGACGTCTTGAGCGGATACTTCTCGAGCGCCAGTGCCACTTGTGCCGCTTCCTGCACCTCCGGATACTTGCCGCCGAGGAAGTATGACTGGATCCGCTTGTCCTCGACGCGATACAGCACTCGGCACACCGCCGGCTCGGCATCGCGCCCCGCTCTGCCCGCTTCCTGATAGTACGCTTCGATCGATCCCGGGAAGTGATAGTGGATCACCCACCGAAGATCCTGCTTGTCGATGCCCAAGCCGAACGCATTCGTCGCGATGATGGCCTTGAGCTTCCCAGCCATGAATTTGTCCTGAACCTCTTTCCGGTCCGCCGCGGGACGCTTCCCATGATAGAGTCCCACACTGAAATCTTCCGACAGGAGGTTGTTCAGCCGCTCGGCCTCCTTCACCGTCGCGACGTAGATGACGCCTGATCCTTCGGACTCCTGGAGCGCGTGACGAAGGATCGTGTCCTTGATCTGGTCGTTGACTGTTCGCACCACCTCGAACCGCAGGTTCGGTCTCGCGAATCCGGTGATAGTGATGTGCGGCTTGTTCATGCCGAGCTGGCGGATAATGTCGGCTTGCACGTGCTCGGTCGCGGTGGCGGTGAGCGCGAGAATCGGCGGGCGCCCGAACCGCTTGGAGATTCCCCCCAACGAGAGATAGTCGGGGCGGAAATCGTGGCCCCACTGACTGACGCAATGTGCCTCGTCGACGACGAAGAGGCTGATTGGACGCGAAAGGAGGTGCTCGAAGAAAGCGCGATCCTTGAACCGCTCGGGCGTGAGATAGAGCATCTCTCCCTCGCCTTCCGCGATCTGGCGGTGCGCCTCGCGCGACTCTGAGGTGGAGAGGTGCGAATGCATCGCGACCGAGCTCACTCCCTGCGCCGACATCTTGTCGTGCTGATCCTTCATCAATGCGATGAGAGGACTGACTACGACGGTGAGACCCGGAAGCAAAACGGCGGGGAGCTGGTAGATCACCGACTTTCCGCTGCCGGTCGGCATCACTACCAGTGCGTCCTTGCCGGCAAGAACTGCCTCGATCGGCGCCCACTGGCCGCGGCGAAAATCCTGATGTCCAAAGCGATCGCGAAGGAGCTCGCGAGCCGCCTCCTTTGTTATTCGTTTCGACACTCTGGCTAGTAATGGCACAAACTATTCCGCCACTTACCAGCTCTGGAACGGTGAGCTAACCTGAGCATTCGATGCCGAGCTCAGCTAACCCCTCCACCACTCGATCACCCGCGCCCAGCCCCAGCTCCCGGCCCCCGTTCGAGCTTTTCGCGTCCACTGCTCCCGATCTCGAGTCGATCGCAGCCGGCGAGCTCAAGACCCTCGGCGTCAAAGGACGGCAGGAAGTGGGAGGAGTCGCATTTGGCGGCGACCTCGATCGCATCTATCAGGCGAATCTCTGGCTCCGGACGGCCAGTCGCGTGGTAGTGAGGCTAGGGCGATTCCACGCGAGCACCTTTTACGAGCTGGAGCGCCGGTCGAAAAAAATTCCGTGGGCGGATTTTCTTCCCGCGACGGGCTCGGTCGCGCTGCGCGTGACTTGCAGAAAATCCCGGCTCTATCATTCGGATGCCGTGGCCGAGCGAGTGCTGTCGGCGATTGCGCGAGCAGCGCCGCGCACGATCGAGATGAAAACGGATAGCTCGGTTGGCGACGAAGATGGAGACGAGACGGCGAGCAGTTCCGCGCCCGAGCGGGGCCAGCCGCAGCTGTTCATAGTGCGCATCGTCGACGACGAGTGCGAGATCAGCGCCGACAGCTCGGGCGCTCTGCTGCACAAGCGGGGCTACAGGCAGGAAGTAGGGAAGGCGCCTCTTCGCGAAACACTGGCGGCGGCGATGGTTCTCGCGAGCGGCTGGAAGCGGGGCGAGCCGCTGCTCGATCCAATGTGCGGATCAGGAACGATTCCAATCGAGGCGGCGCTGATCGCGCGCGGCGCGGCGCCGGGCCTGCTCCGAAATTTCCAGTTCATGAACTGGTCAGGCTTCGATAGCGTGCTCTGGAATGAGATGCTGGAGCGTGCGCGTAAGAGCATGATCGATGTGAGCGGTGACATTCGCGGCACCGATCGTGACGCCGGCGCAATCCAGGCCGCGACACGGAACGCGGAGAGAGCAGGCGTCTCCGAGGCGGTCAAGTTTTCGGTCGATGCGCTGTCGGCGTCTGTCGCGAAACTCGAGGATGCCGCTGCGGGCAACGGCTGGATCCTCACGAATCCACCTTATGGGGTACGAGTTGGGGAGAGCGACGAGCTCCGGAATCTCTACGCCAGCCTTGGAACGATCCTCAAGACCAAACATGGGTGGAGACTGGGTATGCTGACAGCCGACCCGATGCTGGCCAGACAAACGGGGCTTCCCCTTCGGCCGCGATTCAGCACCAGCAATGGGGGAATTCCGGTGGCCTTTTTCGCTAGTGAAAAGAAGGGATACGCGGAGCTGCCCTCGGTCGGATTACGAGCACAGAAGGAGTCCCGGTGAACGCAGCAGAAAGGGTCGGCAAGTTAGATAGCCATGGAATCGGGACCCTCGTTTCCATCAATATCTCAGGTGGCGGGGTTCCGAAAAAGCGCATTAGTGACGCCCAAGTGTCGCGATTAGGGCTCGTTGGCGACGCGCAAAACGACACGGAACACCATGGTGGAACCGAAAGGGCCGTCTGCGTTTATTCACTGGAGCGGATTCGCTCCCTCCAGGACGAAGGCCACTCCATCGATGTCGGGACGGCCGGCGAGAACCTGACGGTCGAAGGAATCGACTGGGACCTCGTCGTCCCAGGGGTGCAGCTCCACGTCGGGGACGATGTGTTCCTCGAGATCGCATCTTTCACCAACCCATGCAAAACCATCCGTGAGTCGTTCATCGACGGGAAATTCGTCCGGATAGCTCAGAAGCTGTACCCCGGATGGAGCAGGGTATACGCGCGGGTGATCTACGAGGGTCAAGTCCACTTTGGCGACCCCGTCGAAGTGATCGCGAAACCCGACTAAACAATCGGGTCCGGGAGCCAGAATTACGGCCCCGCTTTTGAATAGTAAATCTGTCCCCCTCCGACGGGCCAACCCCGCGGATGAGGGATATCGAACCCGCCAAACCGCGAGTCCCAAAGAAGTCAAATCCAAGGAGTAAAGTCGTGGAGATCGGCGACAATATCGAGATGGAAGAGACCGGAGAGGACGAAAACTCCGAGGGCTCTCTCAAAGCCACCGCGTCGCGGCGAAAGAATGGCCGCCACGCAGGTAAAGGGCGAAACGGAAAACGAAACGGCAACGGCGGCAGCTCCGCCGAGCGCGACGAGGATGGCGAAACGGATACGCTTGGACCCGACGGAAAGATCAGGACCGTCGATCTCCGGCGTCTCCTCGGCGCCATGCGCGACCTGAGGGACGGTGAGTTCGACATCCGTCTCCCGATGTCCGAAGATCCGCTGCTGGCCGATATCGCGGACGCGTTCAACGGAATCGCCAAGCTGAACGAGCGCATGAGCGAAGAGATGCAGCGCGTCAGCGCCACCATCGGACGCCAGGGGCAGATGAACGATCGCGCTTCCATCGGTCCCGTGACCGGCGGCTGGCGCTCCACGATCGATGCAGTCAACACGCTCATAACCGATCTCGCTTCGCCCACGACCGAAGTGGCTCGCGTGCTGACCGCGGTAGCCGAGGGAGACCTCGGGCAGAAGATGGTGCTGGAGATCGATGGCAAGCCGGTGCAGGGCGAATTCCTCCGCATCGGAACGACCGTGAACACCATGGTCGACCAGCTCGGCTCCTTCGCCAACGAAGTCACGCGCGTCGCGCGCGAAGTCGGAACCGAAGGCAAACTCGGCGGTCAGGCCGAAGTGCCGGGTGTCGCCGGCACATGGAAGGATTTGACGGACAACGTCAACACGCTGGCAGGCAATCTCACCAGTCAGGTCAGAAACATCGCCGCGGTTACGACCGCTGTCGCAAAGGGAAACCTCTCACAGAAGATCACCGTCGAAGCGCGCGGTGAAACGCTCGAGCTGAAGAACACGATCAACATCATGGTGGATCAGCTCAGCTCGTTCGCGTCCGAAGTAACCCGTGTGGCGAGAGAAGTCGGAACCGAAGGAAAGCTGGGTGGACAGGCCGCGGTACCGGGAATCGCCGGCACGTGGAAGGATCTGACTGACAATGTGAATACGCTGGCGGGCAACCTCACCGGCCAGATTAGAAACATTGCCGACGTCACGACGGCGGTCGCCAAGGGCGATCTGTCGAGAAAGATCACCGTCGACGTCAAGGGTGAGATCCTCGAGCTGAAGAACACCGTCAACACGATGGTCGATCAGTTGAGCACGTTCGCCGAGGAAGTGACGCGCGTCGCGCGCGAAGTGGGAACCGAGGGGCGACTGGGCGGCCAGGCGCAGGTGCCGCAGGTAGCCGGAACGTGGAAGGACCTCACCGACAACGTGAATTTCATGGCGTCGAACCTCACCGGCCAGGTGAGAAACATTGCCGACGTTACTACGGCTGTGGCGCGTGGAGACCTATCGCGCAAGATCACCGCCGATGCGCGTGGTGAGATTCTCGAGCTGAAGAACACGATCAACATCATGGTCGACCAGCTCAGCTCGTTCGCGTCGGAAGTGACGCGCGTCGCACGCGAGGTGGGAACAGAGGGAATGCTGGGCGGTCAGGCTGAAGTTCCGGGAGTCGGCGGCACGTGGAAGGACCTTACCGACAACGTGAATACGCTCGCCGGAAATCTCACCAGCCAGGTGAGAAACATCGCGGCGGTCACGACCGCGGTCGCAAAGGGAGACTTGTCGCAGAAGATCACCGTCGAGGTGAAGGGCGAGACGGCGCAGCTGAAGAACACGATCAACACCATGGTCGATCAGCTCAGCACCTTCGCATCGGAAGTGACGCGCGTCGCGCGTGAAGTGGGAACCGAAGGAAGACTGGGCGGGCAGGCCGAGGTGCCGGGCGTCGGTGGAACGTGGAAGGACCTCACCGACAACGTGAACGCGATGGCGTCGAGCCTCACCGGCCAGATCAGAAACATCGCCGACGTGACGACCGCCGTCGCGAAGGGTGATCTCTCCAGAAAGATCACCGCGGAAGCAAAGGGCGAGATCCTCGAGCTGAAGAGCACGATCAACATCATGGTCGATCAGCTCAGCGCGTTCGCGTCGGAAGTCACGCGCGTCGCGAAGGAAGTGGGTACTGAAGGACGCCTTGGAGGTCAGGCAGAGGTGCCGGGAGTCGCGGGCACTTGGAAGGACCTGACCGACAACGTGAACTTCATGGCGAGCAACCTGACGGGTCAGGTCCGAAACATCGCGGACGTGACGACGGCCGTCGCCAAGGGAGATCTGAACAGGAAGATCACCGCCGAGGCGAAGGGCGAGATCCTCGAGCTGAAGAACACCATCAACATCATGGTCGATCAGCTGAGCGCATTCGCGGCGGAAGTCACGCGCGTCGCGCGCGAAGTCGGTACTGAAGGAAAACTGGGCGGCCAGGCCAGTGTGCCGGGAGTCGCAGGCACGTGGAAGGATCTGACGGACAATGTGAACACGCTCGCCGGCAACCTGACCGGTCAGGTGCGAAACATCGCGGGAGTAACGACGGCTGTCGCGCGGGGTGATCTGTCACAGAAGATCACGGTTGAAGCGCGCGGAGAGACGGCGGAGCTGAAGGACACCATCAACACGATGGTCGATCAGCTCAGCGGGTTCGCATCAGAAGTGACGCGCGTGGCGCGCGACGTCGGCACCGAAGGAAAACTCGGCGGACAGGCAAACGTGCCGGGAGTCGCGGGCACGTGGAAGGATCTCACCGACAACGTCAACACGCTGGCCGGCAACCTGACGAGTCAGATCCGAAACATCGCACTCGTCACGACGGCGGTCGCAAAAGGAGACTTGTCACAGAAGATCACCGTCGAAGTACGCGGCGAGATTCTCGAGCTCAAGAACACGGTCAACGCAATGGTGGACTCGCTCCGCGTCTTCGCGGACGAAGTAACACGTGTTGCGAAGGAAGTGGGCACCGAAGGAAAGCTCGGCGGCCAGGCGGAAGTGCCGGGCGCAGCCGGAACGTGGAGAGCGCTCACCGACAACGTGAACGCGATGGCGAACAGCCTCACGCTCCAGGTGCGAGCGATCGCGGATGTAGCGACGGCAGTGACGCGCGGAGATCTGAGCAGGCAGATCGCGGTCGAGGCGCAGGGAGAGCTCGACGAGCTGAAGAACAACCTGAACCAGATGATCGTGAACCTGAAGTCCACGACCGAAAAGAACTCCGAGCAGGACTGGTTGAAGACGAACCTCGCGAAGTTCTCGCGCATGATGCAGGGACAGAAGGATCTGTCGGCCGTGTCGAAGCTCATAATGTCCGAGCTCACGCCGCTCGTCTCGGCGCATCACGGTGCGTTCTACATCATGGAAGAAGAGGGCAGCACGCCGGTTCTCAAGCTCATTGCGAGCTACGCGTACAAGGAGCGGAAGCAGGTCGGCAACAGGTTCCACCTGGGCGAAGGGCTCGTGGGCCAGGCGGCGCTGGAGAAGAAGCCGATTCTGCTCACCAACGTTCCCGACGATTACATCAGGATATCATCTGGGCTGGGCGAAGCGCCTCCGCGCAACGTCCTCGTGCTGCCGGTGTTGTTCGAGGGCGACGTAAAGGCTGTGATCGAGCTTGCCTCGTTCCTCCCATTCAGCCAGATCCATCAGCTCTTCCTCGACCAGCTGGCCGAGACCGTGGGCGTCGTGATCAACATGATCGCGGCGAACATGAGAACGGCGGAGCTGCTCGAGCAGTCACAGGGTCTGACCCTCGAGCTCCAGAGTCAATCCGAGGAGCTGCGCAAACAGCAGGAAGAGCTCAAGAGGTCGAACACCGAGCTCGAGGCGCAGGCGACGACGCTGCGCACATCTGAAGAGCTGCTCAAGGACCAGCAGGAAGAGCTGCAGCAGGTCAACGAGGAGCTCGAGGAGAAGGCGTCGCTGCTCGCCGAGCAGAATCGGAAGGTCGAATCGAAGAACGAGGAAGTGGAAGCGGCGAGACTCGCTCTCGAGGAGAAGGCGGAGCAGCTGGCGCTCAGCTCCAAGTACAAGTCGGAGTTCCTGGCCAATATGTCGCACGAGCTCAGGACGCCTCTCAACAGTCTTCTCATCCTCGCGCGTCTGCTCAGCGAGAACAAGGATGGCAATCTCTCGCCCAAGCAGGTGGAGTTCGCGCAAACGATTCTCACCTCGGGCAGCGATCTGCTCAATCTGATCAACGACGTGCTCGATCTGTCGAAGGTCGAAGCGGGCAAGATGGACGTCAACCCGACGGATGTGCGGCTGGCCGACGTGAAGGATTTCGTCGAGCGCAGCTTTAGCCAGCTCGCCGATCAGAAGGGACTCGGCCTCCAGGTCGAGATCAACACGGACGTCCCGCCGTCGATCTACACCGATG
This sequence comes from Gemmatimonadales bacterium, assembly GCA_038316775.1. Lineage (GTDB taxonomy): Bacteria > Gemmatimonadota > Gemmatimonadetes > Gemmatimonadales > Gemmatimonadaceae > UBA4720. The sequence continues at coordinate 7,645 of JBBQAV010000118.1, forward strand.
GCGGCCGGCTGCAGCAAGTACTCAAGAACTTGCTTTCGAACGCGTTCAAGTTCACTCAGGAAGGAGATGTCACTCTGACCGTTCGCCGCGCGGAAAAGGGCCGGCGTTTTCTGAATCCGACACTCGAGGCGGCGAACGAAGTTCTCGCGTTCTCGGTGGCCGATACTGGAATTGGAATCCCGAAGGACAAGCAGCGGCTGATCTTCGAGGCGTTCCAGCAGGCCGACGGAACGACCAGCCGCAAATTCGGCGGAACCGGTCTCGGGCTATCCATCAGTCGAGAGATCGCGCGGCTGCTGGGCGGCGAAATTCGGGTGGAGAGCAGCGAGAATCAGGGCAGCACGTTCACGCTGTTCCTGCCGGCGCGCTACATCCCGCGTTCGGATGGCCCCGACAGGGACCCGGTCCGTCGCCAGGAATACGCTTCTCCGAGCCGCGACAGAAACCCGGGCCCGGGGCGACAAGCCCCCGCGCGACAAGGCTCGGCGCGACAAGCTCCGGCAAAGCTACCCGGCCCCCGCGACCAGCGGCGCACACCCCAGGGCGGGGATGCGCTGACGTACAGACCCGAGCGCCGCACGATCCCGCAGACGGCGATCCCAGACGACCGCGAGAAGATCGAGGAAGGGGACCGCACAGTGCTGGTCATCGAGAACGAT
>JBBQAV010000119.1:0-8215 GCA_038316775.1 Gemmatimonadales bacterium
CGCCTCACCGGTCTCGGCGACGAGACTCACGCGCCAGCGCAGCCCTTCTCGAATGAGATGTTGGTGCACGGCTGAGACAGCGAGCGGGCAAGGGATCGCTGCGTGATCGGCGTCCACGCCGCGGTCGCTCAGAATGAGAACTCCGCATCCGCTCGCTGCCGCCTCACTCGCTGCGCGGCAAAGCTCGTCGACGGCCAATTCCAGTCCGCCAGCTCCATCTGCAACCGAGAACAGCGCCGGAAGCATAACCGCGTGCAGCGTCGGATCAGCCACTCCGCGGAGCGCCGACATCGTCTTCTCGGTGAGGACCGGCTGCTCGATGCGAAGCTGCTTTGCATGCTCCGCGGTCTCCTCGAGCAGATTGCACTGCGGCCCCAGGCTCATCGCGAGCGACATGACGAGCTGCTCTCGAATTGGATCGATCGCAGGGTTGGTCACCTGGGCGAACATCTGCCGGAAATAGGACGCCAGAAGCTGCGGCCGCCGAGAGAGCACCGCGAGCGGAGTATCATTGCCCATGGACCCCGCAGGCTCCTCGCCCGCTTCAGCCATTGGCCCGAGCACCATCTTCAATTCGTCTGCGGTGTACCCAAACGCGCGCTGCTGAATGACGAGCGGAATCGCGCGTAGGCCGAGCCCCCCCTCGTCCCTCGCACCTATTACCTCGTACCCCTCACCTTTTTCTTTTTGCCGTTCAGTCGCCGTGATGACCGAAGCCAGATCGATCCGCCCCTCGGCCACCCACCGATGATAGGGACGGACCATCGCGAGCTCCATCTTGATCGCTTCGTCGTCGAGCACGCGCCCCTGCGTGGTGTTGACGACGAGCATCTTCCCCGGCTCGAGCCTTCCCTTGGCGCGAATGTTCGCGGCGGGGATCTCGAGCGCGCCTGCTTCAGACGATAGCACGACGAAATCGTCCGCGGTAACGACGTACCGCGCGGGCCTGAGCCCGTTGCGATCGAGCATCGCCGCGATCTGACGCCCGTCGGTGAACGCCACCGCCGCTGGCCCGTCCCAGGGCTCCATGATCGACGAGTGGTACTCGTAGAACGCGCGACGCTCCGGCGACATCGACGTGTGTCCTTCCCACGCTTCCGGGATCAGCATCGCCATCGCGTGCGCAAGGGGCCGGCCGGCAAGAGTCAGCAGCTCGAGCACATTGTCGAGTGACGCGGAATCGCTCTGGTTCTCTCCGCAAACCGGCAACAGAGCGGCGAGGCGTCCGCCGAAGCGTGACGACGACATCAGACCTTCGCGCACGCGCATCCAGCTGAGATTCCCGCGCAGTGTGTTGATTTCCCCGTTGTGGCAGAGAAAGCGGTACGGGTGCGCGAGCCGCCACGAGGGGAAGGTGTTGGTCGAGAAGCGCGAATGGACCATCGCGAGCGCGCTCACCAAATCCGGATCGCGAAGGTCATGATAGAATCCCGGCAGCTGATCGGGGCGCAGCATCCCTTTGTAGACCATCGTACGCGATGAGAAGCTCGCCACATAGGCGTTGACGCCGGCGGGCATCTTCCGTAGGGCAGCTTCGACTTTCCGCCGGATCACATACAGCGTGACCTCGAAGGAAGAGTTGGTGTCGACTTCGCGGTCGACGCCCTTTCGCGCGACGAATATCTGCCGCATCGCGGGCCGAGCGCGCCGAGTGGGGCCGGAGAGAACGGCGTCGTCTACGGGAACATCGCGCCAGCCGAGGACTGAGCATCCTTCTGCCGTGATCGTCTTTTCGACCATGCGCTCGCAGGCGAGCCGATCGGTGGGGCGGGAAGGGAGGAACAACATCCCCACTCCGTAGCTCCCCGCGTCGGGCAAGGAGATTCCCAGCGGCGTGCATACTCGCCGCAGAAAAGCGTGCGGGACCTGGAGCAGGATCCCCGCTCCGTCGCCGGTGCAGGAGTCAGCCGCGACGGCGCTCCGGTGCGAGAGGTTGACGAGGAGACGGAGAGACTTCTCCACCACGTCGCGGGAGCGAACGCCGTGGATGTGAGCGACGAAGCCGATGCCGCACGCGTCGTGCTCGTAAGCCGGATCGTACAAACCCTGCTTTCCAGTCATCTCTATCCCCGGAGCGTCAGCTCCTGTGGGTTCCCCATCAATTCAAAAAGAAAGGGCCTCTTCCGATTTGGGAGAGGCCCTTTTGCGCTTTATTCTGGCAACCTGCTATGAGTCCGTGTTGTTGCCCGCGCAAAGTCTCTCCCTTACCCCGATGGTAATCGGGGCAAGTCGAAGAAGATCTCGGTAGTTCGCGTGGGCTTGCATGGTCGTGTATGGGAAATTATACAATTTGCCCGTCAGGTCAAGCATAAATATGCAGTCGCCGGCATCCACAAAACTGAAGCAGGGAGCTTCAAGCTTTGCAGCTCCTTAGCTCGGAGCTTTCATAATGGCGTTCGAAGCGGCGCGACGATGGAATCCGCGAATCCTGAACGTCAATATGAAAGCTCCCCGCAAATAAGCTGCCGAGCTTACAGCTCCCTGCTTCAGTGTTCCAGATGTGAAGGCCGCGCCCATGGTCTCATCAGGAAGAGCGCCTTGCACGGTGATAGCTAATTAGCTATCATTAGCAATGAGTAAATCGGCGAACGCCGGCCAGCTCCTCGCCACCGCCCGAACCAGGGCTGGGATGTCTCAGCGCGAGCTCGCGCGGAAGGCGCGTACGGCCCAGTCTGTTGTGGCGCGGATCGAGCTGGGCGAGACGAGTCCGTCGTGGAGCACACTCCGCCGATTACTCAAGGCCGCGGGTTTCCGGTTATTGTCCCAGCTGCAGAGGGTCGACGTCGATCCGGCGCTGCTCGACGACGTGCCGCGAATCCTCCGCCTGACGCCGGAGGAACGGTTGCGCGAAGTCGCCGCGGTGAGCCGCTTCATTGCCGGGGCGCGGCGTGTCTGACATCGCGCCCTTTGATCCGGAGCGTCTTCTCAGCGCGCTCACCCGTCATCGCGTGAAATTCGTTCTGATCGGTGCGCTTGCCGCGCGGCTGCATGGCTTCCCCCGGCTGACTGCGGATGCCGACATCACCCCTGCCAGCGACAAACGAAATCTCGAGCGCCTCGCTGCCGCACTCGACGACCTCGACGCCAAGGTGTATACGGAGTCGGTGCCGGAAGGCCTCACATTCGATCGCTCCGCGGCTGCCCTCGAACGCACGGCGATATGGAATCTGGTTACGAACGCGGGGCGGCTGGACATCGCTTTCACTCCGTCCGGTACGAAGGGCTACAACGATCTCGCCGAGGGAGCAGAACGCTTTGAGGCGTTCGGAGTGCATTTTCTGGCGGCGTCGCTGGACGACATCATTCGCTCGAAGGAAGCCGCCGGCCGGGCAAAGGACGAGGATGACGTCGTGATACTGAGAGCGCTGAAGCGGGCCACAAAGTAAGACGGATCGTCATGCCGGCATGACGTCTTGAACAATTAAAGCCAATATGAAAGCTCCAAGCTAGACGGCTGCCAGGCTTGCAGCTCCCTGCTTCGGTTGTGTGGGTGCAAGCGAGCCGCCAAAACCTCATTGCCGCAACGTTTCCCCGACACCATCATTGCTCGATGCTCCCGACCCTATTCCTATGGGCCCGCCTCGCGACGCTGGCAACCGGCGTGGTCTATATCGGCCGCGACAACCAGCTGAACGTCCGTATCCCGCGGATGACGGCCGACGTGACGGTCGACGGCGCGCTGACGGATTCCGTCTGGCAGCACGCAGCACTGCTGACCGGCTTCTCCGAATTCTCACCGCAGGACGGCGTGCCCGCCGCCGACTCGACGCAGGTGCTCGTCTGGTACTCGCCGACGGCGGTGTACTTCGGAATCCGCGCCTACGAGCTCCACGGTGCTGCCCATGCTACGCTCGCCGACCGCGACAAGATCTCCGCCGACGACAACGTCCAGATCCTGCTCGGCACCTTTCACGATCGCCGGCAGGCGTACGTCTTCGCCGTGAACCCGTTCGGCGTTCAGATGGACGGAACCATCGTCGAGCAGGGGCAGAGCCTCACCGGAGGGCTGACCCCAACTCTCTCCGGACGCGTCGCGCTCAACCGGAGCCAGGACTTCGTCTTCAGCTCGAAAGGGCGGCTGACCGATTACGGTTACGAGGTTGAGATCCGCATCCCGCTCAAGAGTCTAAAGTACCAGTCGAGCGATGAGCAGAGCTGGGACCTCAACATCGTGCGACAGGTGCAGCACTCAGGGCACGAAGACTCGTGGGTGCCCGCGAAACGGAACAACACGTCATTCCTTACACAGTCGGGCACGCTCGACGGCATCACCGGGCTCAGCCGCGGGCTCGTGCTCGACGTGAATCCATCGCTCACGCAGAAGCTCACGGGTGGGCCGAGTGCACGTGGATGGGCGTATGGTCACGCATCTCCGCAGTTGGGTGGAAGGGTGCAGTGGGGAATCACCAACACACTCACGATGCACGCCGCCGTGAATCCCGATTTTGCCGAGGTCGAGTCGGATGCCGGGCAAGTTGTGTTCGACCCACGGCAGGCGCTCTTCTTCCCCGAGAAGAGGCCATTCTTCCTCGAGGGACTCGATGCGTTCACTACGCCGCACAACCTGATCTACACGCGGCGCATCGTACAGCCGGATGCGGCGCTCAAGCTCACCGGCAAATTCGCCGGCGCGGGCATCGGACTTCTCTCGGCCGCCGACGACCGGAGCCTGTCGCCGACCGGGAGCGACCGCGCGTTCTACAACATTCTCCGCGCGCAGCGCGACATCGGCGGACAATCTCGAATTGGCCTCGCCTACACTGACCGCGTACTCGGCCGCGACTACAACCGCGTCGCCGACGTGGACGGGCGGATCGTTTTCGGCCAGGTGTACAGCGCGTCGTTCCAGGGCGCCGGAAGCTTTGACAAGAGCAACGGTGTGAAGCTCAACGCGCCGTTGTGGGAAGGAGTTCTCGCCCGCAACGGCAAGCAGTTCGGGCTTCGCTACATTCTGACCGGCATCAGCGAGGACTTCCGCGCTCGCAGCGGCTTCATCTCGCGTCCGGGAATCGTGCACGCCGGCATCGATCACCGCGCAACATGGTTCGGCCAGCGCGGAGCGAAGGTCGAGACGATCACCGGCGATTTTCTGCTGGACGATCAGTGGCAGTACTCGAATTTCGTTCGGCGCGGCGACGCGCAGGACAAGAAGCTACACATCAGCGGAAGCGCGGGACTGCGCGGCGGCTGGCACGTCGGCGCCGGTTTTTACGTGGAGACATTCGGCTTCGATCGCGGCCTTTACTCCGGCTATCGAATTCTTGCTCCAACCGGTGACACGCTTCCATTTGTGGGACAGCCGCGCATCACCAACCACGACTATGTGCTGTCACTGTCGACACCACAGTGGTCGATCCTGAACGCAAGTCTTCTTTACGTCGGCGGCCAGGACGAGAACTTCTTCGAGTGGGCGCAGGCGAACATCGACATCGTGCAGCTCAACCTGAGTATCAGGCCAGGCGATCGCGCGAGGATCGACGGAAGCCTCGCGTACTCGGATTACTGGCGACGCAGCGATCACACGCTCGTCGGGCGCAACATGATCCCTCGTGTGAAGCTCGAGTATCAGCTGACGCGCGCCATCTTCATGCGCGTGGTTGGCGAGTACTACCTTGCCGAGCACGATGACCTGCGCGACGAGACGCGGACGAATTTGCCACTCATCATAGATGGTGCGGTCGCGACGGCGGTGCGGACACGATCGCTGCACGGAGACTATCTCTTTTCTTACCAGCCCACGCCGGGTACGGTGCTGTTTCTCGGTTACGGGAGCCTGGCCGATGGGAATCCCGATCCGATGCAGCGCTTCAATTGGCAGCCGCTCCGCCGGGCATCCGACTATCTTTTCGCGAAGGCCAGTTACCTCTTCCGTATTTGAGGACGGGTGGTCGCGCTGCGGGGGCATCCACAAAACCGAAGCAGGGAGCTATAAGCTTTGCAGCTTCTTAGCGGGGAGCTCTTCTACTGGTGTTCGAAGCTGCGCGATGCATGCATCCACGAATCCAAGAACGCCAATATGAAAGCTCCAAGCGAAATAGCTGCAAAGCTTAGAGCTCCCTGCTTCAGTATTCGATGTCGCAGCGGGGCGTCCAGTTCATTGGCATCTCATACGTCCCATCGTGTCTCCAGCTAACAACCCATATGTCATACAAAACTTCACGGACGACGCTGTACCCCGCGCTTCTTATTGCCGCGATCTCATGCGCTCCCGCACTTCGTTCTCCACCCACCGCGACGCGCGCCGACTCGACGGCAATCCGATCGGATATCGAGTATCTGGCGAGCGACCGGCTCGAGGGCCGGCTCTCCGGAACACCGGGGAACGATTCCGCGGCTGCCTATCTCGCGAGACGTTACCGCTCGCTCGGTTTGATTGAGCTCGTGCCCGGCTACCTCCAGCAGTTCAACGCTCTCTCCGCGCAGGACGCGCACATGGGACGCACGGCGCCGAGGCCGACGCAGAATGTCGTGGCGCTGTTGAGGGGCAGAGATCCGGCGCTGCGGGATGAGTACGTCGTCATCGGCGCGCACTTCGATCACCTGGGACGCTCGCCGGCGAACGCTCTCGATCCGCAGGCCGGCGACGCGATCCGCAATGGTGCGGACGACAACGCCTCGGGAACCGCGGCGGTCATGGAGCTTGCACGCATCCTCGCGGCGAATCCACCGCGCCGCTCCGTGATCTTCGCCAACTTCAGCGCGGAGGAGCTCGGCGTCCTCGGCTCCGGCTGGTTCGTGAATCATCCGCCGGTTCCCGCGGTAAGCATCGTCGCGATGATCAACTTTGACATGGTCGGCCGGCTGAGAAATGACAAGCTGATCGTGTACGGAACGTCGACGGCGACAGAGCTCAAAGGGATTGTCGACAGCACGAATGCTGCGGCGGGACCAGCAGCGTTTCACGTCAGCGGTGGCGGAGATGGATACGGCCCTTCGGACCAGTCCTCGTTCTATGCGAAGGACATTCCGGTGCTGCATTTCTTCACCGATCTGCACGACGACTATCACCGCGCGACCGACGATGCCGACAAGATCAACGCAGGCGGCGAAGCGCGGGTGGTGGATCTCGCGCTGCGCGTCGCGCGGGCGATCGCGGACCGGCCCGCGCGGCTGACGTTCGTACGGATCGCGCCCCCACAGCGCACGCCGATGTCGGAAGAGGGCAGGCAGACCTACCTCGGCACAGTGCCCGACATGGGAGCGAGCGAGGTTTCAGGCCTTCGTTTAACCGGCGTGCGTCCCGGGAGTCCCGCCGATCTCGGCGGTCTCAAAGGGGGCGACGTGATTGTCGAACTAGGCGGGGCGCCGGTGAAGGATCTGTACAGCTACAGCGCCGCGCTTTACTCGCACAAACCCGGTGATGTCGTGAAGATCGTCGTCATGCGGGGCAATCAACGGCTGGAAATGTCGGTGACCCTCGGGAGAAGGGGCGGATAGAAGACAAAACTGCAACAGAACAAGTGGTGAGCTGATAGCTGAACTACGCTGTATAGCCGTTAGCTGTAAAACGTCGGGACGTCACTAGTTGGCGTGAGACCACAGGCAGTTGCTTGTGCCAGGCTGCACACCAGTAACGTCCCGACGTAGTGAGGCTAAGGGCTATTTAGCCTCAGCTAACGGCTCACCACTTGTTCTGTTGCAGGTCTGTTTCCCCCTGCAGCTAGCAGAGGCGTTTCTTCAAATTGTAGTTCTTGTATGCACATCGGGCCGCAAAGCAACAGCCTCCCCAAGATAGACATGCGTGTCGAGCACACGCGGCGCCCGAAGCTCGACCTGCAAAAGAATCCGCAGGCACCGCGGCATCGACTCCGGCACCGGAATCTCACTCGCGCAGAGAAGCGGCACATCGACCCACCCCATCTCGCGCGCGGCGAGAGCAGGGAATGCAGCGGTCAGATCGCTAGTCACGGTGAAGATCACGCTCACCACTTCGTCGATCTCGAGCCCGTTTCGCTCGACTATGGTTCCGAGCAGCTCGCGCGTTGCCGCAGCGATGTGCTTTGGATCATTCTCGTCGACTGAAATTGCGCCGCGGATCGCATGCGTGCGGCGCCAGAGTCGCGAGTGTCCCGAAACGACCGCGACGAATCGCGTATGATTGTCGCGTCGATCCTGAACTCCCTCTTCCAGCACGGCCAGGCCATAAAGCTTCGCTGCCGCGCTACTCGCGATTGCCCCCTGCGAAAGATCACCGCGCTCGGCGATCTCGCGCGCG
>JBBQAV010000120.1:0-7988 GCA_038316775.1 Gemmatimonadales bacterium
GCGTAGCGCGTAGTCCCCCCGGTATCGAGGCGGAACCACCACCACGGCGCCATCCCTTGCTGGCCGGGGGACTCGACCGAACAGAAAAAGGTGCGTCCTTCATCTACAAACTGGAACTCTCTCGTTGCTTTGTCGGTTTCACTCATGATTCAATCTACCGTGAAGGACGATGAAGAGTGTAAACTTTGTGGTGGACCTTGGCGAGCAAGGTACTGCTCGTCACTGACATGCTCCATCCAGTCGACGGCCTTTCCGTCGAGCGCCTCCTGAACAGCGATGTGGGTCATGGCCGTGGTCGGCGATGCACCGTGCCAATGCTTCTCCCCCGGCTCGAACCATATCACATCTCCGGGACGGATCTGCTCGATCGGGCCTCCCTCACGTTGAACCAGGCCCGCACCCATCGTGACGATGAGGATCTGACCAAGCGGATGCGTGTGCCACGCCGTACGAGCGCCTGGTTCGAACGTGACAGCGTTGCCAGCTGCCCTCGCTGGAGCGTTCACTGCGAACAAAGGATCGATCCGCACCGTACCCGTGAACCAGTCGGCTGGCCCCTTGCCGGAGGGCTGTGATCCCGCTCGCTTGATGTCCATCGGCGTTCTCCCTGACATTCATCGTGAGAAGCAATTGGGCGTCGTTTCGTCGCGCGATCTACCTGACCAAGCTACACGCCGCGACAGGCTCTGTTTCTCAATGGCGGATGATCTCGACGGAATCGTTGCGTTCAACGCCGTTCGCCCGATGACAGCCCCGCGCGGCGGACAATGAGTTTCCAGATCTCCCGGATCCAGAGCACAACGCTCGCAGCGGCCAGGCAGCGCAGCCAGTCCATCGCACTCAGCGGCATCGTCCCGAATGCCTTTTGCATTGCGGGGACATACAACACCACTACCTGAAGCGCCAACGAAAAGCCGATCGCGGCCCACACCCAGTGATTGGCAAAAATCCGCACGAATGCGCTCTGCCGGTCGGACCGCGAGTTGAAGACGTTGAAGAATTGGGCGAGGGTTAGGGTCGTGAACGCCATTGTCTGTGCGTAGCGGAGATTGCCGTCACCTTTCACAAGGCCACCCGGCAGCGACGCATCGATCACGAAGAGCGTCGCACCCGCCATCACCACGCCGTTGAACAATATTCCGCGCCACATCTCGCCGGTGATGACGGGCTCACCGTTGGGCCGCGGGGGTTGGCGCATGAGATCTTCCTCGGCTGGGTCGACCCCGAGCGCCAGCGCCGGCGCGCCATCTGTAACGAGGTTGATCCAGAGGAGTTGCGTCGCAAGGAGAGGAAGTACGACCACGCCTTTTTCCGACGGCAGGCCGATGCGAGTGGCGAACAAGACGCCCATGAACATCGTCAGCACTTCGCCGATGTTGGAGGACAGCAGATAGCGAAGGAACGTCCGAATGTTGGCGAAGATCGCGCGGCCCACCTCCACCGCCGCGACGATCGAGGCAAAGTTGTCGTCGGCCAGCACGATGTCCGCTGCTTCGCGCGCCACATCCGTGCCCATGATACCCATCGCCACACCGATGTCCGCGGTCTTGAGCGCCGGCGCATCATTGACCCCATCCCCGGTCATTGCGACGATCGCGCGGTCGCTCTGCAGCGCTTTGACGATTCGTAGCTTGTGGTTCGGATTGACCCTCGCGTATACCGAAACGTCCAGCACCGTTTTCGCCAGCGTCTCGTCGCTCTGCTGATCGAGCTCGCTACCTGTCATCGTCCGACCGTCGTCAGAGATTCCAAGCTCGCGCGCGATCACCGAGGCGGTGCGGGGGTGGTCGCCGGTTATCATCAAAGGCCTGATGCCGGCGCGCTTCGCCTGCGCGACCGCTTCGCGCGCCTCGGCGCGCGGCGGATCGATCATCCCGATCAGGCCGGCGAAGACGAGGTCCTGCTCGAGCGAAGCCTCGACGCCGCTGCCAGCGGTTACCGCCACGTCTTCGGACAAACGCCGAAGTGCCACGCCAAGGGTGCGTAGCGCTTCATCCGCCAGCGCCAGATTGGTTCGCTCGATCTCCGACCGGCGCTCCGGCGTGAGCGCTACCGCCTCCTCGCCCACGAGCTCGCGGGAGCAGCGCGCGAGGAGAACATCCGGCGCGCCCTTCGAGAAAACGGTTTGCTTGTTGTCGCGCTGCTTGTCGCGATGCAGAGTCGACATCAGCTTCCGTTCGGAAGAGAATGGTATCTCGCCAACGCGGGGGAGCCGCGCGTCGAGGACCTCGCTCTCGAGGCCGGCCTTGCGCGCCGCGACGAGCAACGCTCCCTCGGTCGGATCGCCTTCGACAACCCAGTGTCCCTCTTCTTCTCGCACACTTGCATTATTCGCTCGATCCGCCGCGGCGAGTGCACGCTCGATCTCGGCGCGCAGCGGCCCGTCGACCGCGCCGCCACCATCGCGTTGTACCTCGCCTTCGGGAGAATACCCAGAGCCGGTGAAAGACACGCGGCCGCTCGCGGTGACCACGACTCTCACCGTCATCTCGTTGCGCGTCAGAGTTCCAGTCTTGTCCGACGCGATTACGCTGGCCGACCCGAGCGTCTCGACCGCGGCGAGATGCCGCACAATCGCATGTCGACGCGCCATGCGCTGGACTCCGATCGAGAGCACCGCCGTCACCACCGCCGGCAAACCCTCCGGCACTGCTGCCACGGCGAGGGCGACCCCGAGAATGAGAACGTCGAGGATCCCCGATAATCCGTGCACGTCCTCGATGAAGATGATCGTGACGATCATTATGACGGCGATCACGATCACGATAAGGCCGAGGATTTTGCCCGTGCGATCAAGCTCGCGCTGGAGCGGCGTGATTTCCGTGGGCGTCTCCTTCAGCATCCCGGCGATGTGGCCCATCTCGGTGCTCATGCCGGTCGCGGTCACGACCGCGGTGCCACGTCCATAGGTCGCGGCGGTACCGCTGAAGATCATGTTCTCGCGATCTCCGATGGCGGCCTCCCCGGCAAGCGGCGCCGCATTCTTTGAGACAGGCAGGCTTTCTCCGGTGAGGGCGGCTTCAGCTGTCATGAGGGCGGTCGATTCTATCACGCGGCCATCCGCTGGAATCGTGTCGCCCTGCTCGATCAGCACGATGTCGCCCGAGACGAGCTCCGCCGCCGGAACGCTGCGCCGCTCACCACCGCGAATCACCGCCGCTTCGCTGGCCGACATCGCGCGTAGTGCCACCACCGCCGCCTCCGCCCGCGACTCCTGAACGAATCCCATCGTCGCGTTCAGCAGGACGACCGCGAAGATCGCGATCGCTTCGTAGGGTATCGCCGTATCGCGCTCGAGGAGCCAGAGCGCCACCGACACGACGGTGGCAACGAGGAGCAGGATGACGAGGATATCCGTGAACTGCGAGAGAAAGCGGCGCCACGCCGGCACCGGCGGTTCCGTGAGGAGCTCGTTACGCCCGACTTCGGCGAGCCTGGCTGCGGCCTTTTCGTCGGTTAGCCCGCGATGCAGATCGGTGCCGAGCGACGCCGCTAGATCCTCGGCGGTGAGGCGGTACGCGTCTGACAAATCGCGCGTCACACGACGGTGCAGAACAACTCTCCGACGTCAGCCGCGGCCACCCTCACTTCGGCCGCAGCCGTTTGGCGTCCCACCGCCAGTCGCGGATCTCGGGCATATCCTCGCCGTGTTCCCGGATGTATGCCGAATGCAGCCTCAGCCTCTCGCGCAACATCTCGAGTACCGGCTTGGCTTCTCCGCCAAGCTCGCAGCGCTTTATCGCGTCCTCGGCGAGATGAAAACGATCCATGTCGTTGACAACCGTCATGTCGAAGGGCGTCGTGGTCGTGCCTTCCTCCTTGTAGCCGCGGACATGGATGTTGTCATGGTTGTGACGACGGTAGGTGAGGCGATGGATCAGCCACGGATAGCCGTGGAAAGCGAAGACGATCGGTTTGTCTTTCGTGAAAATCGCGTCGAACACGGGATCCGGCAGCCCGTGTGGATGCTCGCTCCGCGGCTGCAGGGTCATCAGATCCACAATGTTCACCACCCGCACCTTGAGCCGCGGGAGGTTGGTCCGCAGAAGATCGACCGCCGCGAGCGTTTCCAGTGTAGGCACGTCACCGGCGCACGCCATCACTACATCTGGTTCGCCGCCGCCGTCGTTGCTCGCCCAATGCCAGATGCCGATCCCCAGCTCGCAATGATCGATTGCCGCGTCGATGTCGAGCCATTGCGGCTCGGGTTGCTTCCCGGCGACGATGACGTTCACGTAGTTGCGGCTGCGAAGACAGTGGTCTGTAACCGAGAGAAGGGTGTTTGCATCGGGCGGGAGATACACCCGAATGACATCAGCCTTCTTGTTAGCGACGTGATCGATGAACCCTGGATCCTGGTGACTGAAGCCGTTGTGGTCCTGCCGCCAGACGTGCGACGTGAGAAGGTAGTTCAGCGATGCGATCGGGCTCCGCCACGGAATGTCGCGCGTGGTCTTGAGCCACTTCGCGTGCTGATTGAACATCGAGTCGATGATGTGGATGAAAGCCTCGTAGCACGAAAAGAATCCGTGACGTCCCGTCAGTAGATATCCTTCCAGCCAGCCCTGGCAGGCGTGCTCGCTCAGCATCTCCATCACGCGCCCGTCAGGAGATATGTGGTCGTCGTCGGGAATTATCTCCGCGACTGATTCGCGTGCGGTGACCTCGAAAACCGCGTCGAGACGATTGGAAGTCGTTTCGTCGGGGCCGACCATGCGAAAGTTGCGGTTCTGGGCGTTTTGCACGATGACGTCGCGCAGAAACTTTCCCATCACCCGCGTCGATTCCCCGTCGGCGCCTCCGGGGCTCCGGACTTCGACGGCGTAGTCCCGGAAATCGGGAAGCTCCAGGTCTTTGAGCAACAGCCCGCCATTTGCGTGCGGATTTGCGCCCATGCGACGCGTTCCGGTTGGCGCGAGCTCGGCAAGCTCGGGGATCAACCGCCCACTCTCCTCGAACAGCTCGTCCGGGCGGTAGCTCCGCATCCACTGCTCGAGCATCTGGAGGTGCTCCGGATTTGATGCGAGAGCAGCGAGCGGCACCTGATGCGATCGGAAAGTCCCCTCGATCTTTTTTCCGTCGACGAACTTGGGACCCGTCCATCCCTTCGGGGTGTCGAGCACGATCATTGGCCAGGTTGGACGCGCGCTGAAGCCGTTCGCGCGTGCGTTCTCCTGGATGCCACGAATCTCGTCCAGAATATTGTCCAGCGTTTCGGCCATCAGCTGGTGCATCGCGGCCGGATCGTCGCCCTCGACGAAGTACGGATTGTAGCCGTAGCCCCGCAACAGCGCCGTGAGCTCGGGCCTGGGGATGCGCGCCAGTACCGTTGGTCCCGCGATCTTGTAGCCGTTGAGATGCAGGATCGGCAGCACAGCACCGTCGTGGACCGGGTTGAGGAACTTGTTCGAATGCCAGCTCGTCGCCAGCGCGCCTGTCTCGGCTTCGCCGTCGCCGATGACGCAACAGACGAGCAGATCGGGATTGTCGAAAGCCGCGCCGTAGGCGTGCAACAACGAGTAGCCGAGCTCGCCTCCCTCGTTGATGGAGCCGGGCGTCTCAGCCGAGACGTGGCTTGGGATTCCGCCCGGAAACGAAAACTGCCTGCAGAGTTTCCTCAGGCCCTCCACATCGCGCGTGATGTGTGGATAGAACTCGCTGTAAGACCCCTCCAGATAAGTATTCGCGACGATCCCCGGCCCGCCGTGCCCCGGACCGGTGATGAAAATCGCGTCGAGATCGTCGCGCTTGATGACGCGGTTCATGTGGGCGTAGACGAAATTGAGGCCCGGTGTCGTCCCCCAGTGGCCGAGGAGTCGTGGCTTCACGTCGTCGAGCGTGAGAGGTCGGCGGAGAAGCGGATTGTCGAGCAGATAGATCTGACCCACCGACAGATAGTTCGCGGCTCGCCAGTAGGCGTTGATGCGCGTCAGCTCCGCATCCGAAAGTGGTCCGGCGGAAACTCTGTCGCCTTCGGCCGCACGCGCGCGACTCGCTGGAATTGTTGTCATGCGAATTCCTCGACGCTCAATCGTCGCTTTGCGCCGTTCTGAATGTGATCCGCATCGGCATCGCGCTCACTGGATGTCAAGGAGTCTCCGGCGGAGTTTTGCAGTAAGATTACGAAACGAGCGGTGTTACGGTACCCTACGGACGTCATACTCTTGTCGAAATACGGCCAGCCTCCCTCGTTTCCGGTATCGAAGGCACAGCTCGCGAAGTTCGAGAAACTGGGTTGGCCCATCGCAACTCGATTTCGGCGACATCATCCCAATGGCGGTGCTTGAATGTGGCTGCGCGGAGTGTGATATATGCACGAGTCCGTTTCGCCAATTCCCACGTGCGCGTTTGTGCCTACTCGGAGGCCTGTAGATGGAGAGTTCCGGTGCAGCACCACCCGACCCGCGCGTCTCCGTCCTCACCCGCGCACTCTGCGTGCTGGTCGTGGTGCTGATGGCGGTTGCGTCGGTGTACGGCGCGTCCATGGCCCTGCGCTACTTTCACCACATCGGCGTCTAGCCCATGCGGCCCATCACCAAGCGGCAGACGCGCGCCTTCTTCATCGGTTCCACTGGAGTGTTCTCGCTGATCTTTATCGGGCTCACCATCGACGGCCACCGACAATTTCCCAAGCTCACGCACTCCGATCAGATCACGCCGGACGTGATCGCCGGCAAGCACGTCTGGCACCGAAAGGACTGCATCAACTGTCACACGCTGCTCGGTGAAGGAGCCTACTACGCACCCGACTTGACCAAGATCGCCGCGCAGCGTGGGGCACCCTATCTGCGCGCGTTCCTAACGGACCCCACAAAGTTCTACAACGAGGAACGGGACCGGCGGATCATGCCGAACCAGAAGCTCTCAGCTATGGAAATCGACCAGGTGATCGCCTTTCTCACCTGGGTGGGGAAGATCGACACGCAGGGCTGGCCTCCGCGCCCGATTCTGGTTTCGGGCGCGACGATTCCCGGTACCAACATTGGGGCGCCCGCTCCACAACCGGCATCGAACGACCCGATTGCCGTGGGGCAGTCGCTGTTCCGCCAGTCGCCGCCGGGCTGCTTTGCCTGCCACTCGACCGTGGCGGGCGTGAACCTCGTGGGCCCATCACTGGCCGGGATCGGCGACATGGCGGGGTCGCACGTCAAGGCGCCCGACTATCACGGCAAAGCCACCGACGCGGCGTCGTACATCCGCGAGTCGATCCTCAATCCCAGCGCATACCTCGTACAGGGCCCGACCTATTCCAGCAATGGGCAATCAATGATGCCTCCGGGATTCGCGCAGTCGCTCACGCCGGCCCAGGTCGACGGGATCGTCGCCTATCTCATGACCTTGAAGTAACGAGGAGCAGACATGCGTTATCGCACCCAGGCTGTCGCGTATCCCTACTTCGTGGTCGCGCTGCTGCTCTACGGGCTGCAGATGGTGTTCGGAATCCTGTCGATCACCAAGTACCTGGGCCCTGACCCGATCAAGACATTCCTTCCGTTTGACGTCAGCAAGGAGATCCATACCAATCTCCTCATTTTCTGGGTACTGACGGGGTTCATGGGCGCTACGTATTGGCTGGTCCCGGAAGAGTCGCGCACCGAATTGCATTCTCCTCGCCTGGCCTACTGGGCGCTCGCGCTATGGACGCTCGCCGGAGTGACGGCGGTGGTGGGGTACCTCTTCGGCTGGACCCAAGGGAACAAGCTGCTCGAGCAGCCGATGCCCGTGAAGCTCGCGATCGTCGTGGTCATGCTCATGTTCCTCTACAACATCGGAACGACCATCTGGAAGGTGAAGCGACTCACCACCACCGAGGCCGTCCTCGTCTCGGGACTCGCGCTCACCGCCCTGCTCTACCTGCCGGCGCTGCTCACCTACAACAACTATACGGTGAGCATTTACTACCGCTGGTGGACGGTCCATCTCTGGGTGGAGGGAGTGTGGGAGATGGTGCAGGGCGGGCTCCTGGCGTATCTGTTGATCCGCCTGTC
>JBBQAV010000121.1:0-7923 GCA_038316775.1 Gemmatimonadales bacterium
ATCGTCTCGCTGCGCATCGCGGAGGTGAACATGCGGCCCTCGCTCCATCTCCATACTTCCTTGCCGGAGAAATCCTTGACGACGAAATCGTGCGTCTGGCCGTCGGGGAAGCGGAGCTCCAGCATCTTCGGAGTGTTGTTCCTCACATTCAGAGTGAAGTGGAGCTTGTTCGCATCGTCCGTTGGTCGCGTGATGTCGAATGTCGTGACGATCGGCGCGGTCAACTCTGTCGAGTTGTGCCTTGCAGTGGCGATCGATTTTTCGTTGTGGGAGAAAGGAGCCGCGGCTAAGGCGACTGAGGCTGCGCAGAGCAGCGGAAGAATGAGGCGGTTATCCATTTACTTCAGTCGGCGCTTTCTATCTGGGTGGGCGGGCGGGGCTTCTCACATGCTGAGACCTGCAACCTAGCAATTCATTGACGAGCGGTCAACAGCGAAGTCACGGACTAACTCCGCATGAGTATTGGACTTGCGGGACTGTGGAAATCTTCGGGCTCTCTTCGGAAAAGTGACACTGCTTGCTTGTGAAAATCTTCACAAGCGGTTATTTTCATCCCTGCTATGGAAGACGAAAAGCGGACGCAACCGAGCCCGAAGAAGGGTCTCTCCGGCGCCGACTTCGCCGGCGTCGGAATCCAGTTCGCGTTTGCCATCCTCGCCTTCCTCTTCGCCGGACAGTGGCTCGATAACCGGCTTGGTACCAACGGGTTGTTCACGATCGCCGGCGTCTTCATAGGAGCCGGCGCGGCGTTTTACAACATGTACCGCAAGATCTCCGCGGCTCAGAAACAGGACGATGAGGAGCGGCGGAGGAGGCAGTGAAAGAGAGGAGAGCGCTCGCGTTCTTCGGCGGAATCTCGGCCGCTCTCATCATCGTCGCCACCCTGGTCCTGAGGACGTACTTCCGGACGGTGGAGCAGCACAACGCGATGCTCGTTTCGGCTGGACTGGCTTTCGCAGTACAACTCGGCTCTTATGCGCTCTTGAGACCCGCCCGTGCGGGACGCGGCGCGCCCGGCGAGCTGCTGCTTCGCTGGGGGATTGGAGCGGTACTCAGATTTTTCGTGCTCGTGCTGTACGCGCCGCTGGCGAGAATAATCAACATGTCGCTCGAGGCGGCGCTCGTGAGCCTCGTGACGTTTTTCTTCCTGACGATGATGGCCGAACCACTTTTGCTCGAATATGACCGCTGACCAGAAAGATTTCATCACGCCCCACATCACCGATGCGCATACGCTCGACTTCCCGTGCTTCGCGGATGCGGCGCACTGGTACCAGCGCCTCATTCCCCAGACGTGCGAATACGAGCTGCCGCGCTGGGCCCCGATCCACATCGGCAACTTCGCTCTCGACATCTCGCCCACCAGGCATGTCGTCATGCTCTGGATCGCGGCGCTCCTGTGCATCATCACGACGCTGCTGGCGCTCCGCGCGCACAACCGCAAAGCCCGCGAAGGAAAAGCGCCGAGCGGGATCGGCAATGGCCTGGAAGCGCTGGTGCTCTATCTCCGGAATGAAGTCGTGCTTCCCAATGTCGGGGCTCACGGCAACGGCTATGTGCCCTACCTGCTGACTCTCTTCTTCTTCATTCTGTTCGCGAACCTCCTCGGGCTCGTCCCCTATGGAGCGACCGCGACAGGAAACATCTCGGTAACGGCGACGCTGGCGATCGTGACTTTCATCGTCATCGAGTTCGCGGGAATGAAGGCGCAGGGAAAGGCATACATCAATACCATAGTATTCTGGCCGCACGACATGTCGCTCGGCATGAAGCTCTTCATCTCGCCGATCCTCACGCCGATAGAGCTCATTGGAAAGATCACGAAGCCGATCGCCCTGGCGATCCGTCTCTTCGCGAACATGGTCTCGGGGCACGTCGTCCTGCTGGCGCTCATCAGCCTCATCTTCACGTTTGCGACCTGGATTCTGGTGCCCATCCCAATCGCGATGGCGCTCGGAATTTCGCTGCTCGAGCTGTTCGTCGCATTTCTACAGGCGTTCATCTTCACGCTTCTGTCCAGCGTGTTCATCGGAGTGATTCGCGAGGGTGCGCACTAACGCGGAGCGTGCTCAACTCCGCGTACGTATCCGGCCGAGCGGGCTGGAGAAGTCCGTTGGGACACTGGTCCCGGTGACGGATAGCGATCGAGAGATCGCGAGCATGACATCTCACGATTGTTGAAAGGGGAAACACAATGGTCTCGATCTTTCCGCTGCTTCAGGCCGCAGCAACGTTCAGCAAGGAGTACACGGGCGCGTGGGCAATGCTCGGCGCCGGTGTTGGCGCTGGCCTCGCTGTAATCGGTGCGGGCATTGGTATCGGGCGTCTCGCAGGGCAGGCTATGGATGGAATGGCGCGCCAGCCTGAGATGGCAGCGCGCATTCAGACGGGCGCTATCATCTTCGCGGCGCTCATCGAGGGAGTGGCGCTGTTCGCGGTCGTCATCTCGTTCCTGATTCAGGGTAAGTTCTAAGGAAGGTACGGGCGTTGATCGCGGCGGATGCAAGCCGCCGCGATCAGCGATCCGCAATCCGTAGGTCGAGCAACGCAAACTCCGGCGGATCCGTCCGCTCACCAAATATCACCACGCACCCATGACGACTTTCATCTTCGCACTTCTGCAGCACGGCGTCGTCGCGCCGGAGGAATCGGCGCAGGCCGGGAATCTCCTGACGCCGAACGGCGGTCTGATGTTCTGGACGCTCGTCGTTTTCCTGTTCGTCCTCTTCATCCTCGGGAAGTTCGTCTTTCCCAAGATCGTCGCCGAGGTCGAAGCGAGGGAGAAGCTGCTTGAAGATCTGATCGAAGGAACTAAACGTGACCGCGAGGCCGCCGCGACGGCGCTCGCGGAGCAGCTACGTCAGATAGAAGCAGCGCGCGGGGAAGCGCAGAAGATCATTGTCGACGGGCGTCAGATGGGTGAAAAGGTCCGCGTCCAGATGATCGAGGAGACCCACCAGCAGCAGCAGCAGATGCTGGAGCGCGCGCGCCGCGAGATCGAAAGCGAGAAGGAGAAGGCGATCGCGGAGCTGCGCCGCGAAGCAATCGAGCTGGCGATCGCGGGCGCGAGCAAGGTGATCGAGAAGAATCTCGACGATCAGTCGAACCGCAAGATCGTCGAGACGTTCCTGTCTTCGATCCCTGTGACTGAGACCAAGCGCGGATGAACGACGCGACGATTGGCCGCAACTACGCCGAAGCCCTTCTCACGCTTGCCAAAAAGAATGGTGAGTCCGAGGAGGAGTGGGGTGCGCTGATCGAGGCGATCGCCGCGGCGATGCGCGAGCAGCCCGTGCTGAAGACGTTCCTCGAGTCGCCGAAGCTAGCCGGCGCGCGAAAGATCGAGATACTTCAGAAGGCGCTGGGGAAGAGAGTGCCGCCGATGTTCCTTCGTTTCCTCGAGACCGTGATTGGAAAGCGCCGCCAGATGCTGATTCCCGCGATTGCCGAGGAGTACCGGGCGCTGATCGACGAAAACGAGGACAGGATTCACGCCAACGTGACGGTTGCGCGCGAGCCGGCCGGACCCGACACGGACGGGTTGGCGCGGCAGCTATCGAGGCTGTTCGGAAAGCGCGTCGTTCCGCACATCTCGGTCAATCCGGCCATCCTGGGCGGGGTGATCGTGAAGGTCGGGGATACCGTCATGGACGGCTCGGTGAGGAAGCGGTTGTCGGTGTTGCGGCAGCGAATGCTGGTGACGGTGACCCGGTAGACGGCTTCTCAGCAATACCCTCCGGTTGGGCGTAGTTATTGAAGGGCCGCGGTTTGGTGCGGCCCTTTCGTTTTTCAACCGGACCCATACTCGTGACCATGTCGTCCAACAAACAAATGCCGATGGGATTCCTCTCGGCTATAGCGATGGTATTGCTGGTCGCTCCCACTTCGGGTGCCCAGGTTCTCAAGCCCGGGTTGCAGCCGGGACTCACCCGGGCACCGGACAGCGCGCGCAAGATGTCGGTCGACGAGGCCATAAGGATGGCCCAGCAGAACTCTCCCGAGGCGATCCAGGCTGAAGGGACCGAGAGAACGAGTAAGGCCGCGCGCGTGTCCGCGATCGGAGCGATTTTTCCCAGCGCGACACTCAGCGCCGGACGCGTCGTCCAACTGGGGGGAGGCCTGACGCGACTGGATCAGAATGGCGTTCAGATCACGGTCGCTCAGAAGCCGACCAACACCACCGGCCTCTCGCTCAACATGACGCTCTTCGACGGGGGACAGCGACTGTATGGCTTGAGAACCACCAACTCGAACATCGCGGCGTCCGAAGCCAATCGGATTGCGGTGAAGTACAATGTGGCGCTGAGCGTGAAGCAGCAGTACTACGCTGTGCTGGCGGCGCTCGAGAGCGAGGATGCGGCAACTGTACAAATGGCGCAGGCCGCCGAGCAGTACAAGGCTTCAGTAGCGAGAGTGCGCGCCGGAGCGGCGATTCGATCGGATTCTCTGCGCGGCGTGATCCAGGTGGGCAACGCCCAGCTTGCAATGATTACGGCGAGAAGCAACAAGGAGGCGGCGGACGCCGCGCTCACGAGACTTATCGGATCACCCGTGCCGGTGACCGCGGATCCCGCGTCGTTGCAGGAGAACATGGCCGCGCTTCCCGACAGCGCGCAGCTGGCGGCGCTGGCGATGACGGGACCGCTGGTTCAGCAGGCGCAGGCTGGTCTCGACGCGGCGCAGGAATCACGGAAGGCATCCAAGGCAACGTATCTGCCCTCTTTGACGGCCAACTATTCGCGGACCGGGAGTGGAATAGATCCGCATTTCGGCTTCGGCCAGGATCCTTTTACTTACAGCGGGCGGCTCGTCATCTCGCTGTCGTATCCGGTCTTCAACAATTTCCAGCGCGAGGAGCAGGTGGTCCGCGCGAAGGTTGCCGAGGTCAATGCGCAAGCGGCGCTGCGTGATACGCAGCTGGCCGCGGTTCAGTCGCTGACGCAGAATATCGGTGCGATACGGAGCGCATCGCAGAGAGTTGCCATACAAGTCGCATCGGTCGCCGCGGCGACGGAAGATGTCCGTGTTCAGCAGCAGCGGTACAACATCGGAGCGTCCACTCTGCTCGATCTCATCACATCGCGGGCGGCGCTGGCGACGGCGGAGCAGGCGCTGATTCAGGCGCGGTACGACTACAGGATCGCGCGGGCGCAGCTCGAGGCGCTCGTCGGTCGAGACCTTCAGTGATGCACTTTGACGCAACTACCACCAATCAAATGAAAGCAATGAGGTCGGGTCGGAGCGCGTGGGTTCGGGGTCGGCGGTCAGGAGCGACGCAGGTGGGGATTGCGATCGTGATCGCGCTTGGAGCGTGCAACAAGAGCACGGGTCCGGCGTTGGTGATCGAGACGGCCCCCGTGGAGCGGCGCAGCATTGTCCTGAGCGCGCAGGCCAACGGCACTGTGGAGCCGATCAACGTGATCGAAGTCAAGTCCAAGGCTTCGGGCACGATCATCAGGATGCCTGTCGACGTCGGCTCCTTCGTGCACGTCGGAGATCTGCTCGTTCAGATCGACCCCCGCGATGTGCAGAACCAGTACGATCAGGCAGCGGCCGACCTGAGCTCGGCGACTGTGGCGCGAGCGACAGCGCTGGCGCAGCGCAACCGATCGGCGGAGCTGTACAAGCAACAGATCATAACCGCGCAGGAGATGGAGGCGGCGACAACGGCTTTTGCGACTGCCGACGCCAATCTGATCAAGGCGCGGACCAATCTTTCGATCGCGCGAGTGAGGCTCCAGGACGCGACGGTTCAGGCGCCGACGAACGGCACAGTCATCGAGCGGCCGGTGTCGGCAGGCACTGTCATTACATCCGCCACGACTTCAGCGAGTGGGGGCACCACGATTCTGAAGATGGCCGACCTGACCAAAGTCAGGATGCGCGCGTTCGTGAACGAGACGGACATCGGGAATGTGAAACCTGCTCAGACAGCGACGGTGACGGTCGACGCGTTTCCGAACAGGAGATTCGTGGGTGTCGTCGAAAAGGTGGAACCGCAGGCGGTGGTGCAATCGAGCGTCACGATGTTTCCGGTGCTCGTGAGTCTCAACAATTCCGACGGCGCGCTGATGCCAGGCATGAATGGTCAGGTGGTGATGGACATTCTGCGCAAGGACAACGTTCTCGCGGTGCCAAGCGATGCAATTCGGAACACGCGCGACGGGACGACGGTGGCGCCGGTGCTTGGGGTGAGTCCCGACTCGATCAAGGCAGTGCTGGCGGCGGCGCGTCAGGCGCGTGGCGGGCGCGGAGGGTCAGGAGGAACCGCGTCGTCTACAGCGTCCTCGTTCGGCGGCACGGATAGTACGCGCCGGCGCGGGTATGGGGCAGCGAGCTCCGCGCCGGGTGCAGCGGGCGGCGGCGGGGGAGGGCGAGCTGCTGGTGGCGCGGGAGCGTTTGCCGGTGGTGGCGGCGGCGGTGGTGGCGGAATGATCGCGTTTGTCAAAAAGGGTGACACGTATTCGCCTCGTGCGATCCGTGTGGGAATCAGCGATTTTGACTATACGGAAGTTGTGAGTGGGATCCAGCAGGGCGAACAAGTCGCGCTCCTCGGAGCGGCAGTATTGCAGGCGCAGCGCGAGGCGCTTCAGGCCCGCGTTAGAGCCGGCACAGGCGGCGGCCTGCAGACCAATACGCCCGCGGCCGGCGGTGCGGGAGCAGGCGGAGCTGGCGGCGGTCGTGGCGGCGGCGGTGGTCGTCCGCCAGGCACCTAAGGGAGGGGCAGATGCTGTTAGGTGAGACGATCGGCGTAGCGCTCGGCGCGTTGAGGGCCAACAAGCTGAGATCATTCCTGACGATGTTGGGAGTGGTAATCGGCGTAGGTGCCGTGATTGCGGTCGTCGCGCTTGGACGCGGAGCGCAGCAGTCGGTCAACGCGCGAATCTCCGCGCTCGGCACGACTCTGCTGACCGTGCAGCCGGGGCAGATTTTCGCGCCCGGCGGCGTTTCTTCGGGCAACGATCGCGCCCCGATGACCGTGGCGGACGCCAAGGCGCTTGATTCCGCGGGACCGGCCATCTCGGCCGTCGAGCCCGAGATGCAGAAACAGCTTCAGGTTCAGTACCTCAACACGAACACGAACACGAACGTGCTGGGCACGACGGCCAACTATCTCGAGGTCCGGAAATACTCCATCGCGAACGGCAAGATGTTCACCGAGGGTGATGACCGAGCGAGCAGGCGTGTGGCTGTACTTGGCGCTGCCGTCCCGGATAATCTGGGCGTACCGGCGGCGAATCTCGTCGGACAGAACGTGCGCATCGGCGGGTTCCTGTTCGAGGTGCTCGGCGTCCTCGCGAGTAAAGGGAATTCGGGAGGATTCGGAAATCCTGACGACCAGGTTCTGATCCCCATCACCACGGCGCAGTTCCGCGTCTTTGGCAGCGACAGACTCAGGCAGATCGGCGTGCTCGCAGCTTCGGAGGCGGAGATCCCGCAGGCCATGGCCGAGATCCAGCGGACGCTTCGCCGCGAGCACCGGCTCCGGGTCGGGATTCCCGATGATTTTCAGATTCGCAATCAGTCGGATTTTTTGAACACTCTCGGAGAGACGACGCAGATCTTCACATTCCTTCTCTCGGGAATCGCGGCGGTGAGTCTTCTCGTCGGCGGCATCGGGATCATGAACATCATGCTCGTGTCGGTGACGGAGAGAACGCGCGAGATCGGCGTGAGAAAGGCGCTTGGCGCGACACCCAAGAACATTCTGTTGCAGTTCCTGATCGAAGCGGTCGTGCTCTGCCTGCTGGGCGGAGTCGGCGGGATCATCTTCGGGTGGCTCGGAGCGGTCGCCATGGCGAAGTTCGGAAACTTCAACACGTCGGTGGCGCCGTCGTCGATCCTGCTGGCGTTCTTTTTCTCGGGGTTCGTGGGGATACTCTTCGGCGTATGGCCAGCCCGAAGGGCGGCCAATCTCGATCC
>JBBQAV010000122.1:0-7769 GCA_038316775.1 Gemmatimonadales bacterium
CATGTAGCGCCACGCGATCTCGACTTTCTCCTCTACCGTGTAGCCGAGCACGCGAATGACTTCCATGCGGTCGCGGAGCGGCGCCGGAATGTCGTAGAGATTGTTCGCGGTGCAGATGAAGAGGATGCTCGAGAGGTCGAATGGCAGATTCAGGTAGTGATCGACGAAGTTCGAGTTCTGCGAAGGATCGAGTACCTCGAGCATCGCAGCCGTTGGATCTCCGGACGGACCGCCCGAGGTCATCTTGTCTATCTCGTCGATCATCAGAACAGCGTCTCTCACCTGGACGCGTCGGAGAGACTGGAGAATCAGCCCAGGCATCGCTCCAACGTACGTGCGCCGATGTCCGCGGATCTCTGCTTCGTCCCGAACGCCCCCGACGGAGATGCGATAAAATGCGCGGCTGATCGAGGTCGCGATGGCCTCGCCCAACGATGTTTTTCCCGTTCCCGGAGGGCCGACGAAGCAGAGAATCGGTCCGTGCGGATCCCCGCCGCGGAGCTTCCGCACCGCCAGATACTCAGTGATGCGCTCCTTCGCTTCCTTGAGACCATAGTGCCGGTTGTCGAGCAGCTCCTCGACCTTTTTCAGCTCGATGACTTCGTCCTTGGACGATTTGACGTTCCAGGGAAGCGCGAGCATCCAATCGAGATACGTACGGATGACCTGATACTCGCTCGAAGCTGGTGAGAGGTTGCGCATGCGCTCGATCTCGCGCTTGGCCTCCTGCGCCGCCTTCTCGGGAAGATTCGCTTCCTCGAGCTTCTTCAGAGTTTCGATCGCTTCCTTCTCGCCGGGATCGCCCTCGCCGAGCTCTGACTGAATCGCCCGCAGCTGCTGACGCAGGTAGAACTCGCGCTGGTGTTGCTCGATCTTGATCTCTGTCTGTCGCTTCACGTCCTCAGCAACGCGAGCGCGTCCGACTTCGCGCTCCACTCGGCCGAGCAGGAATTTCAGGCGCTGTCCGATATTCAGTCGCTGCAGGATTTCGTCCTTGTCGGAGACCTTGAAGTTCAGATTCGTCGCGGCAAGATCGGCGAAGCGGCCCGGATCCGAGATGTTCATCCTGAGGATCGCCGGGACTTCATCGGGAATCCGCTCGATCAGCTCCGCGAGGGTCTCTGCACCCGCGACGATGCGTGAGATCAGATCATCGACTTCGTTCGGGTCGGGCAGGATTTCCTTTGCCGGCTTGACCCGCACGATCGCGAACGGCTCGGTCTGAACGACTCCCTCGACTACGAGACGCCGCAAGCCCTGAAGCGTGATCTGCACGGTCTCGCCGGGAAGATTGATTCGCTCGTGGACTCGCGCGGCGACGCCGACTCTGCCGACGAACCGGTCGGGGTCCAGGACGTCGTCGTGGTCGCCGCTCGCGACCACCAGGCCGACGATGAGCCCGGCCTGCTCATTCGACTTGAGAAGCGCCAGGTTCTCGGGGGCGCCCATCTGCACCGCAATGGTGCCGAGCGGATAGACGATTGTGGACCGAAGCGCCATGAGCGGCAGCGTCGGCGGTAATTCAGCGTGAAGTATGTCGTCTTTGCGCTGGGCAGGCGGCATCCAATCCCTCTCGAACGGCGTTGTGCGTCAGTTGTTTCAGAAGTTAACGGCGCCTAAGTTTAAAGGCTATGTTCGAGGATCTGAGCGAAAAGCTCGAAGCCACGTTCGCCCGCCTGCGTGGCCGCGGTGTTCTAACCGAAGCCGACATCAAGGAGGGCCTGCGCGAAGTCCGCCGCGTGCTGCTCGAGGCGGACGTCAATTTTGCGCTGACCCGGGAGTTTCTCGAGCGCGTCGAGAAAAAAGCCACGGGCGTCAACGCGCTCAGTACTGTCTCTCCGGGACAGCAGCTCGTCAAGATCGTCCACGAGGAGCTCACAGCCATGCTTGGCGAGCGCCGCGAGGGCCTCAAGCTCGGCACCGTTCCTCCATCGGTCGTGATGATGGTCGGGCTCCAGGGCTCTGGTAAGACGACCACCGCCGCCAAGCTCGCGCGGAAGCTAAAGGCTGAGGGACGCTCGACGCGGCTCGTGGCGGCCGACGTTTACCGCCCGGCGGCCATCGATCAGCTCGAGACGCTTGGCCGCGACCTGTCGATTCCGGTCTACGCGGACCGGACCACCACCGATGTGGTGAAGATCGCGCGCGCGGGTGTGGCGGAGGCTCTGCGCGAGCGCGACCGCGTGGTGATCATCGACACCGCCGGCCGCCTCCAGATCGATGATGCGATGATGCAGGAGCTATCGCGGTTGAAAGACGCGCTCCGCCCCTCGGAAATCCTCCTCGTGGCCGACGGCATGACGGGCCAGGACGCGGTCAAGATCGCGCAGGGTTTCGACAGGGTCCTCGACATCACCGGCGTGGTTCTGACCAAGATGGACGGCGACGCCAGGGGTGGCGCGGCGCTCTCGATCTATGGCGTGACGAAGAAGCCGATCAAGTTCATCGGCGTCGGCGAAAAGCCCGACGCCCTCGAGGAATTCCACCCCGAGAGAATGGCAGGCCGCATCCTACAGATGGGCGACATCGTGACGCTCGTCGAGAAGGCACAGGCTTCTTTCGACGAGGTCGAGACGAAGCGGCTGGAGAAAAAGGTTCGGAAGGAGGGGATGGACCTCAACGACTTCCTGAACAGCATGCGCCAGATCCAGAAGATGGGCCCGCTCGAAGGCCTGCTTAAGATGATCCCCGGGGTCAACACGAAGGCTCTCAAGCAGATGAAGGCGGATCCAAAGCGCATGAAGCACGTCGAAGCGATCGTGCTCTCGATGACGCCGGAGGAGCGCAAGACTCCCGGAATCATCAACGGCTCGCGCCGTGCACGGATCGCCAAGGGCTCGGGCCGCCCCATCAGTGACGTAAACCGCCTGCTCGAACAGTTCCGCGAGATGCAGAAGATGATGAAAAAGATGGCGGGTGGCGGGAGGATGGGGATGCCATCTATGCCTGGTACGTTCGGCATGAGGTAGCGCTTTGCAGGCTGGATCGTGGCGTCAGCCCATGCACCCCAAATACTGAAGTTGAGTGCTCCAAGCTTAGGCAGCTGACAAAGCTTAGAGCTCTCAACTTTTGTATTAGGGGTGCCATTCGACACGGGCACACGATTCGCAATCACAACCGGTTGGAATCTCTTCACCATGCGAGGAAGCAATGAAAGCACGCGAGATCATGACCCCGAGCCCAAAAACCTGCTTGGCCAACGATTCGGCGGAGGACGTCGCGCGTATCATGCGGGACAATGACTGCGGCTCGGTCCCGATCGTTGATGAGACGTCGGGGAAGGTCGTTGGAATTGTGACCGATCGGGATTTGGCGATCCGGGGGTTGGCTGAGGGGAAGGGTGCCGGCACCAAGGTCGGGGAGCTTATGACATCCAGCCCCAACTCCTGTCGAGCCGACGACGACCTGCGCGATGTCGAGCAAGTAATGGTCGACTATCAGGTCCGTCGTGTCCCTATAGTCGATGCCAATGGCCTTTGTGTCGGAATCGTTGCCCAGGCCGACATCGCCCGCGCGACGCAGGGCAGGAACCAGATCAGCGAGCGCGAGGTCGCTGTAGTGGTCGAGAGGATCTCGGAGCCGAAGCGTGTGCCGTTCGAGCGCCTCTCCGAATCGGGGCTCGAACAAGCCTTATAGGCAGTAGATCCGGCAACCGATTACATTGCAGCACCCCAAGCCGGCATAGCTGCGCGAGGGGCATTACCCTTGGCCGGCATCGCCGCGCCAGGGGGCAGTTCCACCGGGTGCGCGCCGGATCTGCCGGCGAAGCGAGGAGCCCGGTTCAGAGACGCTCAGAGAGAGTCTCGCCCACACCCTCATTCAAGGGAGCAGTACAGAGATGGTAAAGATTCGCCTCCGCCGCGTCGGGCGGAAAAATGCGCCGTTCTACCGTATTCTCGTCGCCGATTCGCAGAGTCCCCGCGACGGAAAGTTCATCGAGATCATCGGCCAGTACGCTCCGCGCAAGGACGAGGGTTCGCTCAATATCGACGAAGCCAGAGCCAACTACTGGCTGGGTCAGGGCGCACAGCCGACGGACACCGTCAGGTCGCTCCTTCGGCGCGCCGGCGTCCTCAAGCGTCGCCACGAGCAGAGGCTCGGCATCGAGCGCAAGGTTGTCGCGGTACCGGTCAGCGAAAAGTCGGACGAGTCTACCGCCAGCGCCTGAAACGGCGCGCCCTCACATGCCTGAGCCCGAATACGCGATCGTCGGGCTGATCCGCAAAGCGCAGGGAATTCGCGGAGAGGTGGTCATCGAGCCTCTCACCGATAAGCCGGACGTGATCTTCGCGTCCGGCAGTCGTGTTTTTGCGGGCACGAGAGACGGAAATCCCGCCAGAGTCCGGGATATGAAGGGTGAGGAAGAGATCCCCACACTCACGATCTCGGGATCGAAGCCCTTCAAGAAAGGACTCATCGTCCAGTTCGAGGAGCTTCGGGACCGCGACGCCGCGGAGCTGTGGCGAGGGAGGTATCTGCTCGCTCCATTCAGCGAGCTACCGCCGCTGGAGGAAGGACAGGTCTACCTGCACGACCTCATCGGAATGAAGGCGGTGAGCACTGACGGCAAGGATCTCGGAACCGTGACGACGTTCTACGAGCTTCCCCAGGGGATCATGCTCGACATCCACACGCCGCGCGGCAGCGTTCTCGTTCCCTATCGCCCGGAATTCGTGGTCCAGGCCGACGTCGAAGCGCGCCGGCTCCTGATCAACGACACTCTGGGCGTGCTCGACGACGATTCCGCCGGCGAGGAATGACGGTGCCGCTCAGAATCAACGTCGTCACGATCTTCCCCGATTTTTTCACCGGACCGCTTGGCCTGAGCATCCCCTCGCGCGCCGCGGCAGCCGGGAGCGTCCGCTACAACCTCGTGGATCTTCGCGACTTCACGCACGACAAACACCGCACGGTCGATGACGCCCCGTATGGAGGCGGCGCCGGCATGGTGATGAAGCCCGGACCCTTCTTCGAGGCGGTGGAATCGCTCAAGACGAAACCGCCGATCGTCCTGCTCTCTCCGCGCGGCCGCGTTTTCTCGCACGCGGATGCCGAGCGGTTTGCAGCCGGTGATGAGCTGACGCTACTCTGTGGCCACTACAAGGACATCGATCAGCGTGTGGCCGATCATCTCTCCACCGAGGAAATCTCGCTGGGCGATTTTGTTCTGAGCGGCGGCGAGGCGGCGGCCCTTGCGATCATCGATGCGACGGTGCGACTGCTGCCCGGGGCGATGTCGGATCTCGAGAGCGCGCGCAGCGATTCTTTTTTCGGACGTGGAATCAGCGCGCCGAGCTACACCCGGCCGCCAGAGTACCTCGGGCACTCGGTGCCCGAGGTACTGCTGTCAGGCGACCACGCCAAAATCGCGAAATGGCGTGACGAGGAAGGCCGGCGACTGACTCAATTGCGCAAAGACAGCTTCGGCGAACGCTGAAGAGCGCGAGTTTCCAGGTTGGCCACGATGCGGACGGACGCAACAGTATCCGCCACGCTGGCATTGTGAGCGTTCTCGGTTTACTTTTCGTGGCTAACCGAGAACACCTTAAACAAGTCTTTATTCGGCTGTTAACTCCAGCCCCGAGCGACATATGCATCCCTTCATCGAAACCCAGAAAGAGTGGCTCCGCGACAACATTCCCCCGTTCCGGGCCGGCGACACGCTTCGCGTCAACGTGCGCGTGCGTGAGGGTGACAAGGAAAGGATCCAGGCCTTCGAAGGCGTCTGCATCGCTAAGCGCGGCGCCGGAGTCAGCGCGACCTTCACCGTCCGGAAGATCTCGAACGGCATTGGCGTCGAGCGCATTTTCCCGGTCCACAGCCCGATGATCGGCGAGATCGTCGTCGTCCGTCGCGGACGCGTCCGCCGTGCCAAGCTCTACTACCTCCGCCACCTCACCGGCAAGGCAACCCGCATCAGAGAGCGGAAAGCCAAAGTTCTCGTGCCGGGCTCGGAGACGGTGGCAGATGCTGGGGTCGAGGCCTAGCGCCCTCTTCGCTCACTGAGCGTAGAACAGCATGCAGGAAGAGGTCGAACAGGATACTGCCGAGTCGACCCCCGAAAATCAAAATCCCGTTGAAATAGAAATCCGCCGCAGGCGTGTGCCGCGGCGGAAACGCTGGACCACCATTGAGCGGGACCTGCGCCTCGCGAAAGGTCCGCTGCTCGCCGGAGTCGATGAGGTAGGCCGCGGTCCAATAGCAGGTCCGGTCGTAGCGTGCGCCGTGATAATGCCCCCCGACACTCGCGCCATTGCTGGTGTGGACGACTCCAAGCGACTCACCCACGACCAGCGTGTGCGTCTCGCCGTCAAGATTCGCGACCGCGCAGTCTCCTTCGCACTCGGTGCTGCATCCGTCCGGGAGATCGATCGCATCAATATTTACCAGGCGAGCGTGCTGGCGATGCGCCGCGCACTGGGTCGCCTCGGCGTTAGGCCGGATCATGTCGTTATCGACGGGCGAGTGATGCGCACGCTGCCGATTCCCCATACAGCCGTCGTGCACGGCGACGCGCGGTGCTTCAGCATCGCGTGCGCTTCGATTCTCGCCAAGGTCACCCGCGATCTCCTCATGACGCGGCTCAGCGTGCGCTATCCGCAGTATATTTGGGACCACAACGCCGGCTACACGACGCGCGATCATGTGGCAGGACTCGCATCGCACGGAATCACCCCGCACCATCGCAGGAGCTTCTGCCGGATCAGCGATCTACTGCTCGAGGTCGAGCGCCAGACGGTGTTGCAGGATTTGGGAGCCCACGCGCTGGACGATGTCGGGATGCCGGACGAAGACGATTTCGACTACGAGATTGTCGCCGGTGCCGAGCTGGGTCTCGATATTCTGGAGCAGGGACTGGAACGCGAGCTGTAAGCGGCCGGGCGGTTCATAACACCGAGAGGGGTCGACGTGGCGGAAGCGCTGGTGGGATTGATAATGGGCTCCAAGTCCGATTGGGATACCATGCAGCACGCCGCCCAGATCCTCGATGCGCTCGGCGTCCCCCACGAGACGAAAATCGTCTCGGCGCATCGCACGCCCGATCTTCTTTTCGAGTACGCTGCTTCTGCTGAGGAGCGCGGCATCGAGGTGATCATCGCTGGAGCGGGCGGCGCTGCACACCTGCCTGGAATGGCTGCGGCAAAAACGATAATCCCCGTGCTGGGCGTGCCCGTCGAATCCAAAGCACTGCAGGGAATTGATTCCCTGCTCTCGATAGTGCAGATGCCCGCGGGTGTCCCGGTCGGCACGCTTGCGATCGGAAAGCCGGGCGCAATCAACGCCGCGCTGCTCGCCGCATCGATCGTCGCCGCGAGCCGTCCCGAATTGCGCGAGCGTCTGCGCGCTTTCCGCGCCGAACAGACGAACGCAGTTCTCGCTCAACCCGACCCGGCCGCCGCCGAGTGAGAGTAGGAGTACTCGGTGGCGGGCAGCTCGGCAGAATGCTCGCCCTCGCCGGATACCAGCTCGGCGTCGAGTTCAGGTTCTTCGATCCAAACGTCGGCGCTCCGGTCGGGCAGATCGGGCAATTGATTTCCGCGGATTACGCTGACAAGACGGCGCTCATGCGCTTCCTCGAAGGCGTTGACGTAGTCACTTACGAGTTCGAGAGCATACCCGTCTCGACGGTGCTATTCGTCGCCGAGCGCGTGAGAGTCTTTCCGCCGGTGATTGCGCTGGAGACCGCGCAGGACAGGCTGCTCGAAAAACAGCTCTTTGTGAAGCTGGATATTCCAACGCCTCCGTTCGCACCCGTCGACAGCATCGAG
>JBBQAV010000123.1:0-7429 GCA_038316775.1 Gemmatimonadales bacterium
CGGCTTCGCGTGCACGGTGGAATGAAGACGTACTACCATGAGGAAGTCGGCTACAACAGCAGGCTCGACGCGCTGCAGGCCGCGATTCTATCCGCCAAACTGGTGAGCCTCGCCTCCTGGAGCACCGCGAGACGGAAGAACGCAGCGTACTACGACGCGGCGTTCGCGGATCTCAACGACGTGCGCACGCCGACGATCGACCCGGCCAACGAATCGATCTACAACCAGTACACTCTGCGCGTCGCGAAGCGGGACGCGCTGCAGACGCATCTCAAGGAGCTTCAGATCGGCACCGCGGTTTACTATCCGCTCTCGCTGCACCTTCAGCCCTGCTTCGAGTACCTCGGTTACAAGAGGGGAGCGTTTCCGGAGAGTGAGAAGGCGGCGCAGGAAGTCATCTCGCTGCCGGTGTTTCCGGAGCTCAAGCAGTCCCAGCTCGACGAAGTCATAGACGCCGTGCGCGGCTTCTACGGCCGCTGACAAACAGACCAACCCACCGACAGAGTCCCAAGTGCAACTAAAAGATCAACTGCTGGCGAAGATCGAAAACAGAACCGCGTGCATTGGAGTCGTGGGCCTGGGGTACGTCGGGCTGCCGCTCGCGCTCGAGTTCGCCAGGGCGGGCTTCAAGGTGATCGGCTACGACGTGAGCGAGAGAGTGGTCGGCGCTCTGAATGCCGGCAAATCTCACATTCTGGATGTGCCGAGCGCAGAGCTCGCGCGGTTGGTCGAGGCGGGAAAGTTCGAAGCGACGACAGACGAGTCGCGGATGCAGGAGATGGACGCGGTCTCGATTGCCGTACCGACGCCGCTCGCCAAAACGCGCGACCCCGACATGGGCTTCGTCATCGCGGCGGCCGACGCGATTGGAAGGAACTGCCGTCCCGGGATTATTGTTGTGCTGGAGAGCACAACGTATCCAGGCACTACACGCGATCTGCTTCAGCCCAAGCTGGAGGCAGCGGGACTGACAATTGGTGAGGATGTCTTTCTTGCATTCAGTCCGGAACGGGTGGATCCAGGCAATCCGATCTGGAACACCAAGAACACTCCCAAAATCGTCGGCGGCATAACGCGCGCGTGCACCGAGGTTGCGTGCGCGCTTTACGCGACCTGCCTCGATACGATGGTCCCTGTCTCGAGCCCCGAGACGGCGGAGCTGGTCAAGCTTCTCGAGAACACCTTCCGCTCAGTGAACATCGGGCTCGTGAACGAGATGGCGATCGTCTGCGACAAGCTCGGCGTCAATGTCTGGGAAGTCATCGATGCAGCCGCGACGAAGCCGTTCGGCTTCATGAAGTTCCCGCCGGGCCCGGGCATCGGCGGCCACTGCATCCCGCTCGATCCGCACTATCTCGCCTGGAAGATGCGGACGCTGAACTATAAGACGCGCTTCATCGACCTAGCGAGCGAGATCAACAGCGAGATGCCCGCGGTGGTGGTGCGTAAAGTCGCGCAGGCGCTCAACGACGAGAAGAAGGCAGTTAACGGAAGTCGGGTATTGGTGCTTGGGGTAGCATACAAAAAGGACATCGACGACATGCGCGAGAGTCCGGCGCTCGACGTCATCCGATTGCTGGAACAGCAGGGTGCGAAGGTGTCGTACCACGATCCTCACGTCGCGAAGTTCCGTGAGGATGGGCATGAGCACTCGAGCGTCCCGCTCACCGATGAAGAGCTGTCGCGATCCGACGCGGTTGTGATCGTTACGGATCATTCGTCCGTCGACTATCAGCGAGTAGTGAATCTTGCCCGGGTCGTCGTCGACACGAGAAATGCGACAGCGAAGGTGTCCCTCGGCAAGGGCCGGGTAGTCTCGCTCGCGTCATCCGCTACTTACGCGGTTGCCTAGCGCGCTCGCGCTCAACCCCAACTTCGCTCCATGAACATCTCCGTAATCGGAACCGGCTACGTTGGCCTGGTGGTGGGGGCCTGTCTGGCTGAGACAGGCAATACCGTCGTCTGCGCGGATATCGACGAAGGCAAGATCAGGGATTTACGGAAGAACATTCTTCCGATTTACGAGCCGGGACTCGCGCCGCTCGTAGAGCGCAATCAGAAAGAAGGCAGGCTGGCCTTCACGACGAACCTTCAGGAAGCCATTGCGCGCGCGGATGTCGTGTTCATCGCCGTCGGCACGCCGCCGGGCCAGGACGGCTCGGCCGATCTCAAATACGTGTTGCAGGTCGCCGGGCTGATCGGTCGCCACATGACGCGCGAGACAGTCATCGTTACGAAGTCGACCGTTCCGGTGGGCAGCGCTGCCAAGGTCGCGGCGGAGGCGGGGAAGGAGGCGAAGTTCCCCTTCCACATCTGCAGCAACCCCGAGTTCCTGAAGGAAGGGGACGCGGTCGAAGACTTCATGCGGCCAGACCGCGTCGTCCTCGGCGTCGAGTCCGCACACGCGCGAAAGGTCATGACCGATATCTACGCTCCCTTCGTCCGGACCGGGAAGCCGGTGCTTGTGATGGACATCTCGTCGGCGGAAATGACGAAGTACGCTGCGAACGGGATGCTGGCGACCCGCATCTCATTCATGAACGAGATCGCGAACCTCTGCGACAAGCTGGGAGCCAATGTCGATTTTGTAAGACGGGGAATCGGCAGTGACTCGCGGATCGGACAGTCGTTTCTCTTTCCGGGCCCGGGTTACGGTGGCTCGTGCTTTCCCAAGGACGTAAAAGCCCTGGTGAGAATGGGCGCCGAGTGTGGCGTCCCGCTCGACGTGCTGACGGCGGTGGAATCGGCAAACGAGAGGCAGAAGCGGGTGCTGATGGAGAAGGTGCGGTATGCCCTCGATAACCAGCTCAAAGGCGTGCGCATCGCGGTTTGGGGGCTCGCGTTCAAGGCGGGCACCGACGACATGCGGGAGGCGCCGGCGCTGACCCTCATCCAGGCCCTGCTGGACGAGGGCGTTGAAGTCTGCGCTCACGATCCCGCCGCCATAGATCACGCGCGAGCTTTGCTCGGCAACCGAATAGATTACGCGGAGACTAACTATGAGGCGCTCGTCGGTGCTGATGCGCTGGTGGTTGTCACCGACTGGAACGAGTATCGCCACCCGGATTTCGAACGGGTAAAGCGCACGCTCAGGCAACCGGTCATCGTCGATGGCCGAAATCTTTACGACGTCGAGAAGATGCGGGAGCTGGGCGTGCGATATCATTCGATCGGACGTCCCTCCGCATGAACCTGCTCGGCCGCAGAGGGTAATATCATCCGGATGTTCAGAGCAAAGTCAATTCTGCTGGCCCTGCTGCTCGCGGCACCGCTGGCGTGCAAGCCCCCATTCGATCCAAAGATCTACCCGTCAGCCGACAAGCTCTACCAGGTCGCAATGGCGGAGTACAAGGCGGGCCACTACGACAACGCGGCAAAGGCTTTTGAGAAGCTGACGCTGGATCTGTCGGCGCGCGATCCGCGGCTGCCGCTCGCCTACTACTATCTGGCCCAGTCGCAGACGAAGATGGGAGAGCATCTGCTCGCTGCGGGAACGTACAATCGCCTCATCGACGCTTTTCCGCAGGACACGCTGGTCGACGATGCGTTCTATCTGTCGGGGAAGGAGTACGGGCAGGAGTGGCATCGCCCGCAGCTGGACGCCACGTACGGCAAGTCCGCGCAGACTGCATTCGAGTCGCTGGTCGCGAGCTTCCCCGATTCGCCGTATGCGCCTCGCGCGAAGGGCGAGCTGGACAAGCTCGACGAATGGTTCGCGGAAAAGGACTATGACACCGGCTATCTCTACCTCAAGCGGAAGGCATTCGATTCAGCGATCATCTATTTCAAGGACGTGATCCGGCTGCACCAGAACGCCCGGAAAACGCGGGATGCGTACCTGAGGCTGCGGGAGGCCTACCGCGCCATCAAATACACGGAAGACGCGCGCGAGCTCTGTGATGAAATGAGAAAGAAGTACCCGAGCGATCGCGAAATCATGAAGGAGTGCGGACCCGCGCCTTCGACGCCAGCGGCGTAGCCGAGTGCGGATCGGCGTTCTCGGCGGCACGTTCGATCCCCCTCACGCAGGCCACCTTCTGCTGGGGGCCGACGCCATCGACGCCCTCAGCCTGGACCGTCTGATCTTCATTCCAGCGGGCGCCCAGCCTTTCAAGGTCAACACGCCCCCGGTCGCGTCCGCGCGGGACCGCGCCGAGATGGTCCGGCTCGCGGTGGCAGATGACGCCTGTTACGTGGTGGACGAGGCAGAAATCGACCGCAAAGGGTTATCTTACACGGTTGACACGTTGGAGCATCTGACGGAACGGTATAAGGGTGCTCAGCTCTTTCTTCTCATGGGGCAGGATACGCTTGCGAGCTTTGAGCAGTGGAAGAATCCAAAGCGTATTCGCGAGCTTGCTACTCTGGCCCTGATGAAGAGAGGGGGTTTGGAGGGGTCTTCGACCGAAGATACCGACAAGGGAATAATAACGGTGTCGGCGAGGCGCGTCGATGTCTCATCGACAGAGATCAGAGAGCGGCTTCGCAGTAATAAATCGATCAAGGGATTCGTGCCCGAAAGCGTCGAGCGGTTCATCGAGGCTCGCGGGCTCTATCGTTGAAGCGGGCGTTTCCGCCCGGGGAATAATCAGTAAATGGCGTTGACAGGGTTGCTGAGCGGGGTGTTCGGTACTCGACACGATCGGGAGCGGAAGCGCGTTCAACCGATAGTCGACGAGATCAACGAGCATTATGCCCTCTTCCAGACCATACCGGACGAAGAGCTTCGCGCCCACACGGACAAGTTCCGCGCGCGCATCCGCGAAGTCACGAGCGAAATCGATACGCGTATCGCCGAGCTGAGGGAGCGCAAGCGGGTGACGGCGGACCCCGCGGCGCGCGAGCAGGTCGACAACGAGCTGAGTGGCGTCGATGGGCGCGGTGGCGCCGAGGCGGAGCTTCGTAAGGCGATCGCTGACGTCCTTGACGAGCTTCTTCCGGAAGCATTTGCGACCGTTCGTGAGGCGACTCGTCGCCTGCTCGGGACCAAGGTCATGGTCACTGGGCAGGAGATGGAATGGAACATGGTGCCTTACGACGTGCAGCTGATGGGCGGCGTTCAGCTCCATCAGGGACGAATCGCGGAAATGGCGACCGGTGAAGGAAAGACGCTCGTCGCGACGCTACCTCTCTATCTCAATTCACTGCCTGGAAGGGGATCGCACCTGATCACCGTCAACTCCTACCTCGCCCGGCGCGACTCGGAGTGGATGGGGCACGTTTACAAGTACCTCGGCCTCACGGTTGGCTGCATCGACGACACCGAGCCGGGTACGCTGCAGAGGCGGGCCGCGTACGAGTGCGACATCACGTACGGCACGAATAACGAGTTCGGCTTCGACTACCTGCGCGACAACATGGTTCAGTCGCTCGATCATCGCGCGCAGCGGACGCACATCTACGCGATCGTCGACGAAGTGGACTCGGTGCTCGTCGACGAGGCGCGGACTCCGCTGATCATTTCCGGCCCCGTCGGAAACGAGAGCGATGCCGAATACGCGCTGCACAACGCATCGGTCGCGCGGCTCGTTCGCAGGCAGGGCGATCTCGTGAACGCGCTCGTGGCGGCGGGCGAGAAGGCGTTCGAAGCAGACAACGCCGATGAAGCCGCGCTGTACTTCTACAAGGCGCAGCTCGGCGGACCAAAGAACAAGCGCCTGCTCAAGGTGATGCAGGAGACCGGCGCCAAGCAGCTCGTCCAGAAGATGGAGCTTCAGCACATCGCCGACCGCAGGCTGCCGGCCAGCAAGCAGGAGTTCCGGGACATCGAGAACGACCTGCTGTTCGTGCTCGACGAGAAGGGCCACACGGTTCATCTCACCGACGCGGGCGTCGATTTCATGTCGCCGGACGCGCACGATGAGTTCGTGCTGCCGGATCTTTCGCAGCAGGTTCACGCGATCGATCACGATCCAGACATGACGCCGGCGGAGAAGCTCGAGGCGCGCAATACGTTGAACGTCGACTACGCCGCCAAGAGCGAGCGCCTCAACATCGTGCACCAGCTTCTGCGCGCGCACGCGTTGTTCGAGCGCGACGTCAACTACGTGGTGCAGGAAGGCCAGGTGCTGATCGTCGACGAGTTCACCGGACGCACGATGCACGGCCGGCGCTGGTCGGAGGGGTTGCACCAGGCGGTCGAGGCGAAGGAAGGAGTCCAGGTGAAGGGCGAGACGCAGACTCTCGCTACGATCACCATCCAGAACTACTTCCGTCTCTACGAGAAGCTCTCCGGAATGACCGGTACCGCCGAGACCGAGGAGACCGAGTTCCACGAGATCTACAAGCTCGGTGTCTCCGTCATTCCGACGAACCGTCCCGTGATCCGCGACGACAGGCAGGACCTCGTCTACAAGACGCGCCGCGAGAAGTACAACGCGATTCTGGAGGAGACGCAGCGCCTCCATGAGGCGCGTTTCCCGGTTCTCGTTGGAACTGTGAGCGTCGACGTCTCCGAGACGTTGTCGCGAATGTTCAAGCGCGCGGGCATCCCGCACAACGTGCTGAACGCGAAGTACCACCAGCGTGAGGCCGAGATCGTGGCCGGCGCGGGTCAGCCCGGTGCCGTGACCATTGCTACCAACATGGCGGGTCGCGGAACGGACATTAAGCTCGGACCCGGCGTGACCGAGTCGGTTCCGTCGCAGCGCAAGGATGCCGAGAACCAGATCGTCGACGTGATCGAATGCGGCGGACTGCACATCATCGGATCAGAGCGGCACGAATCGCGGCGCATCGACCGGCAGTTGCGCGGGCGCGCCGGACGTCAGGGAGATCCGGGAGCGTCGCAGTTCTTCCTGTCGCTCGAAGACGACCTCATGCGCCTCTTCGGCTCCGACAGGATCGCGAAGCTGATGGACCGTATGGGCGCCCAGGAAGGCGAGATGCTTACGCACTCGCTGATCACGAGATCGATCGAGCAGGCGCAGAAGCGCGTCGAGCTCCAGAACTTCCAGTCCCGCAAGCGGCTGCTGGAGTACGACGACGTGATGAACCAGCAGCGCGAGGTGATCTACTCGCTGCGCTCGTTCGCGCTCGAAGGCGGAGAGGAGCTGAAGGCGGAAGCCGAGAAGATGATCGAGAAGGGCGTCGCCAAGCGTGTCGAGAACATGCTGGCGACCTTCGACTCGCAGGAGGTGTGGGACTTCGCGCTGGTGCGGCAGGATCTCCTGATGCACTACATGCTGGCCGTCCCTGGCTTCGAGGACGGAGTTCTGCCGACCAGCGAAGAGGACGCGGAGCAGCGCGCCGTCGAAGCAGGCCGGAAGGCGTTCGCCGACAAGCTGGCGAGCCTCGGCGAATACTCCGGGCAGCTCCTCTCGCTCGTCATGCTCCACGTGCTCGACGAGAAGTGGAAGGACCACCTCTACGATCTGGATCAGCTTCGCAACGCGATCGGCTACAGGTCGTGGGGACAGAAGGATCCGCT
>JBBQAV010000124.1:0-7399 GCA_038316775.1 Gemmatimonadales bacterium
AACACTCCGCCGACGACAGACGCCGTCGTGCACTTCCTCGTACCCGCGCGCTCGTGGTACGAAGACATCGGCTTCACCTGAGCAAACATGTCTCTCTTCCGGTCGGAAGAGCATGTGCGCACCTGGGCTCGTGCGAATAACAGGTCGGTCGGCGCAATCGTTCCGCTTCGTCAGGTGTGGCAGCTCGCCAAAGCATGGTACGCCGATCCGCGCAGTCCCGATTGGGGTCCACGGACGCGTGACGAGTCACAGGCGATCATCGCA
Source organism: Gemmatimonadales bacterium (assembly GCA_038316775.1). Classification (GTDB taxonomy): domain Bacteria; phylum Gemmatimonadota; class Gemmatimonadetes; order Gemmatimonadales; family Gemmatimonadaceae; genus UBA4720. Next base: position 265 of record JBBQAV010000124.1, read on the forward strand.
TCCGTCGGACTTACCTCGGATTTCTGGCAGCTGCCGCGGTAGAGCCGATGGTGGTTGAGCCACAGTACGCCGATCGTCATGAAGGTCGCCAGGAAGGGGAGATACGACGGCCAGAGAGCGATGAGAGCTGAGCGGAGCCCGCCTGGCGGTTCGTGCGGAGGGATGCGGATCTGAGAAATCAGCAGGGTGATCGCGACGGCGAATACGCCATCGCTGAACGCTTCGATGCGCGCGGTTTCGTGGGACGCGCGTTCTCTTCGCTCACGCCATCAGTCCGTTTTTAGTGGAGAGCGTCGGCCTGGGTCAGAGCCGACGACTGAGCATTAAAACATGCGCCCGCTGATGGTGGCCGGCCACGTCCAAATCGCGCCGGTTCGTTCTCGTCAGGACCAGGAAGACCGCTTGAAGCGGCCGAGCAGATTGCTCCACCCTTTGCCGCTCGTTATCCAGGACTGTTCGTTTGCCGCTCGGAGTCTCGCCTCGGTGAGTCCTACGGTGCGCCGTACACGCGGTTTGCCCACGCTTGTCTCGACCTCATTGATCTTTTCGAGTGCTTTCTGCTTCTTGACCGGAGTTGCCCGCGTCTCGGCGGGGTTGCGCGCCGGCAGAAGACGCTCGAGCAGGCTCTTCTTCATTTGGTTAGTGCTCCCAGTTAGCTGTGTACCGCTACGGTACGGCACTTTCGTGTCCAGTCACCTCGCGCGCTCGGCCGGCAATGCCGTTGAACCGCATTACAGGCGTTCACGACATCTCCGCTGAGAGACAAGGTCCGGAAAAACACCTTCAGCAATCGTATCCGACCGAGCAATAGAACGGTCGTGTCCTCGCCACTGTCGAATCCAACAGCTCGCGAACGAGCCGAGTGTAACCGTTCGGCGACATCATGAATCCACCGAAGAAGTACGTGGTATCGAAAACGCTGGAGAAACCGATCTGGCGCAACACCACGATCATCCGTGACAACGTGATCGAGTCGGTGCGGGCGCTGAAGGCGGAGCCCGGCAGGAATATTCTGACGGACGGCAGCAGCGAGCTCGTTCACGCGTTGCTCGAGCACGATCTGGTCGACGATCTGCATCTGCTGCTGTATCCGCTGATGCTGGGGGGCGGCAAGCGAGTGCTGCCGAACGGGGTGCATGCGACATTTGCTCTGAAGTCCGCGACACCGTATCCGAGCGGCGTAGTAGGATTACACTACATGCGTCAGCGTTAGATCAGAGTCTCGCGCGGCATCAGGGAGGGTCAATGGTGGGCATTTCGATCGAAGGAGACCGGATTCATCTCGATGTCGAGGGTGCCGACAGGTTCTGGGCGCTGCGCAGTCATCTCGAGTTTCCGCTGTCGCACATTCGCAGCGTCCGCGTCGACACTGAGGCCGCGCGCGGATGGTGGCACGGGCTGAAGATCATGGGATCGCAGATCCCGGGCATTCTCACTGCCGGGACTTTCTACGAGCAGGGCGGCATCGTCTTCTACGACATCCACGATCCCGAGCACACAATCGTCATCGAGCTCGAACACGAGCGGTACAAGCGACTGATCGTTGAGGTCGAGAATCCCGAGAAGGCCCGCGAAATGATCGAGCGCGCTATGATTAAGGCATGACGAGGATCACCGCAGTCCTCTCGAGCTTTGTCATTCTCGCGTGCTCTGCCGCGACCTCGACGCCCATCACCGACGTCGTCGGCACATGGGGCGGCGACAACGCCGGCGTGATCGTGACCGGCACCGATGTCCACGTCCACATCGGCTGCACCCTTGGGCGATGCGGTCGGCCCTATCCGCACCGATGCCGAAGGCCGGTTTGAAGCCACCGGCACTTACAACGTCAACGCGTATCCGCTAGATCGCGGGATCACGCACCCGGCCAGCTTTACTGGACAGATCGCCGGGCAGACGATGACGCTGACCGTCACGCTCACTGACACTGGGCGAGTACTGGGTCCGGTCACGCTGATTTACGGGAAGGAGCCGAAGATGGGGCCGTGTCCCATTTGCCGCGTGCCGAAGAAAGGCGCCAGCACGCGCTAGTCAATGAGAAGCATCCATTCCGCCCCTAGCCGCGAATCTTCAGTCGCGTCCAGATCAGAATTGTGGCGCAGTCGGCTCCGGGGCGAACGTATTGCGCCGGGGTTCCAGAGCCCTGATAGACCTCCACAGCGACGATCTCGCGAGCGGTCACGAACCGGTTGACGTCTCCCCGGTTCATCTCCAAATACGGCGAATCGTCCATGCAGTACAGCATGCACCCATTCGTTACTCCGCGCGCGCTCAGGATCACGTCGCCATAAACTCCGTAGTTCACGCGAATGCCGGGCACCTGCCTGAGAATGTCGCTGAGGTAATTCGGGCGCGCATTCTCCAGCTGTTCCGGACCGATGTAGAAGCCGAGGCCGGTCTTCCTCCGTTGAGTGAAGCCGACCTTTTCGAGGGCGGCTGCTCTCCGCGCCGTCACCAGAACCGGACTCATCACCTCCACGAATCTCGGGAGCGTGATGCTCACCCGCTTTTCTTCGCGCGACGACAGATCGATGGGGACAGTCTGCACGACGAAGCCAACGCGCCGGGCCACGAGGAGTCTGGTCCCCGACGGGAGATTCCGCATGGCGAATTCTCCTCTCTCGTTCGTCGTGGCCGTGATGTCCGTTCCGATTACCTCCACTCGGGTTCCATCATTTGACCGGGCGCCATCAAGAACCACCACTCCGGCGATACTAGCCTTTCCGCTCTTCGCCGCCGAAACGGCAGACGGAAGGAATACCGTTCGCGCCAACAGCTCGACGGTCCTGTGTCCGAGCGAGACAGGAATATCGGAAGTGACCGCGGATCCGCGTCGCACCTGCAGAGTCGCCTGCAGCGAATTCGGCAGCCCACAAATCCTGAATGCTCCCGCAGAGTTTGTGGTGTCGCGCACCAGGTGAGGATATCGATGCACGCCCGACTCCCTGGTGGCTTCGATATCAACCCACGCAATTGATACTTCAGCTCCAGTCACAGCCTCCAGAGTTTCCGGATCACGCACATGTCCGATCACGGCGGATTCTCCGTACGGTCCCACCTGACTGCGGCACGAGCGCCGGCTTAGCGTCGTTGCCGAGGGTACGGCGAGCAGCGCGAGGCTCGAGCTGTCCTGGCCGACGTGAAATGGCTGCGTCACCAGTGTGATGCCCAGCGTCTCGAGAAGCGGATGAAATACTGCCAGCTGATATGTGCCGGGGGACAAGCTGTCGGCCTGGAACCTCCCAAGGGAATCAGTCTGGAGCTTCACCCTTGCCGGTTCGATCAGGATATCGGCGCCGGGCAGGTATCTGCCGTTGAGGCTGTCGATCACGACACCCACAATTTGCCCATGGCCGGTCGTAGTGGCGGCCGGCGGGGTCGGCAGAGTTGGGCTCTGCGCCCCGAGGTGCGTTGCGAAGACGGTCACAGCGACCGCTAAATATGGGCGAACCTGTCTGATCATCACGACCAACCTCGCGGATGCCCATATGTATAGCTCTCGGCCACCCGATTTGCACGGGTGGCCGAGGGGCACCGGCCGCATCCTCCATGACTCGATTGCTATCGGCCTTCGGGGCCCGCCTCCTGCTCCTCGCCGCGCGGTGCGCCTTCACCGTGATCTCGCTGATCCCCAGATCGACGCCGATCTGTTTGTTCAATCGACCAGCGACCACACGTGTCAACCAGGACTACCTCGAGAACTATCCGGACGGGTACACCTGCCACTTCATTCGGCCCAACTGGGTGCTGCCGAAGCGCGAAGGAGTGGGCAGGGAATCAGAACCTGTTGAAACGGCCAGCCAGTCCCTATAGTAGCATACTGCATGAAAACCAACAGGAAGCTCCAGGCGTTTGCCAAAGCTGTGATCGATGTCGACGGTTATTCATTAGTCGTTCTGACGGGTGTTCCACTGATCCCTTGACAGGATCACTCACACCGGTAAGCCGCAACCGCGTCCGACAACTCGAAGTACGCGACATTGGCGTCTACTGTGATGCGAGAGTACACGTCTCTTGGAACAGAAGAGACGATGGTGCTGGCATGGCTGGTGCGATCGATCGCGATGATGTTTCCCGCGCCGTATTCCACCGCCAACAGCGCTGATCTGCAAGCGGAAATACTGCCGAGGCTGCCGTGTTTGACCCCAATGGCTCTCCATTGGATCGCACCCGTATTCGCATTGACCGAGTAGACCTGCGTATCGGTTGACGCGGCAAACACTGTATCGCCCACAACGACCGGCCGAGTCTCCGAATTTATGAATCCACTCGGCGTCACCGGCGTGCGCCACAACTCTCGCTCCGTAAATCGATCGACTGCGACGATCCCGTGACCCCAGGCGTCGTTCATGATCGCGAGGCGGCCGCTGATCGTTGCCGCTCCCTGGAAGCCGCCATTTGTCGTCGAAGTCGTGTAGGTGAACAGTATTCTTCCCGTGTTTCGGTCCAGAGCGATCAAGTCGCCCACCGTCGGCAGCGAGGTCGACATGGGCTGCCGGACGGTCGTCACGTAAAGTGTGTCCCCGCTGATGCTGATTCCAAAAACGCGGGAAGGGTATTTCGATCCCGGGTTTACGTCAGTCGCCCATTTTTCCTGCCCGGTAGACGGGTCGATCGCATGCACCATGTGTGAGTCGGTCCCCACGTACCAGCCAGATGCATCGAGGGCTGTCTCACAGCTCGCCGTCGAAGCGGCTAGCCCTCGAGACCAGAGAAGTTTTCCGGTGACGACGTCGACGCACGCGATTCCCGGCCAGTCCTCCATGCAGGCGCGGCCGTCAAACTCGGCGATGAAGCCCCAGGCGTGATTACCGCCTGGCCACGGATGAACCCTCCAGAGCTCGCGTCCGTTTGCTGCATCGAAGGCGGCAATTCCCAATCGGCCTCCGACCAATACCTGACCGTGAGTCACGACCGGAACTCCAGGCCACGCGCCGTCCCCTTCAGGCTCGCTTCCGGTCAAAGTCGTCGTCCAGAGCTGCTTGATTCCCGAACGCGAGCTCTCAATGCCCGCATTCGATTCGGAGCAACCTGGGGCCAACAGGAGTGCCGGCCAGAGCAGACTGCAAGCGACTATCGCTGATTTGCGCACGAACATCTCCTGGAGTCTGCTCTCAACAACACTCAGCGTTTCCTCGGAATGCCGAGGCGGGTTGAAAGAATGGTTTCAAGTCGAGCCCTGACCACCATCGCCTTCGTCTCACCGGTGTGCGAGGGACCATCATAGATCTCGTACTGATCGGTAAAAGGTATGTTCGGGTAGAGCTGCGAGTACTTGGGAACGATACCGTCCGTATCACCGTCCCTCGTGTATTTGTTGTACAAGCCGTCGATCGCCTTCAGAAATCCCGCATCGAGTCCGCACTTGAAGGCCTTTCCCCAATTCACGGTGAATATTCCGACGATCGAGCAGGAGATGTCGTGATGATAGATGCGATCGGTTTTCTTGACTTCCTTGTAACCCCCGCACGACTCCTCCGGGTAGCACTTCATGTCGCCGTTCTCTTTCCAGATCGCCCAGTGCTGCCAGATGTAGCTTTCGATGCCATACCGCCGAAATGCCTCTGGCTGAGCGTTGAAGGAAGCATGATAGCTGGAATTTGGCTGCATCTCATTCAACACGGGAACCGGATTCCATAGAGACCGCCAATAAGCGCTGATCGGTTGCAGCGCGAGCGCGCCGAAATGGGTACAGCCGGCCATGCCGAATACCGGGCAGATCGCCGCAGCCGGGTACGGGCCCCAACCAAATAGGACTGCGAGAGTTCTGAGATGCCGTGCAGCCGGCGCGCCTTTGTGCGGCGTTCCGATCGTTACGACTCCAGTGATATTGTAGTTCACCGGGTTCCGAGCCAAATAGCGCGCAATCATCCCGCCATTGCTGTGACCTACCAGGATTACCGGCGCCCGATATGGGATGTAGTTCTCGTTGTACAACCGGCTGTAGAGTCGTCCGGCCTGGTTCTCGTATGTCTCCCTCCAGTCGGTCGTTTTGCGCGTAATGGTGCCGAACTGCAGATCCTGATCGAGCCAATTGTGCATCGGCCGCCAGGTGTCGGAGGAGCTCACGAAACCATGTTGAAGAACGAGCGTCGTCTGTGATGTGCCGAGGTTGGTGGTGCGATCCGACACAAGCTGCGCGATCTCGTCGACCCGGGGTTCGTACGCATAGCCGGTTGAAGGAGGGGGTGCCGATCCCCCACCGCCCGCACCGCCGCAGTCGGCGTCGCACGCGATCAGCGGTGCGGCCTGCGCTGGGGGCTTCGAGATAGCCGAGACACTGGCTGTCTGCGGTGGCAGCGACGCTAGAAGCTTTTCGCGCGCATCGCGCCGTTCCTTGTCTTTCTTCTTGTTGCTGAAGAATTGCACGTTGCTCAATTCGATTTCCTGCACGTGCTTTACCGATCGGCCGCCGTTAGCGACAGATGATTCCTGGCGCACATGCTTCAGGACCCAGTCGGCACCGTGCTTTTCGTAGTCGCGGATTTGTTTCGCCTCCCGCTTGTTTCCCTTGTCGGGATCGTCGTCGGCGCTGACGCCGAGGGCTCCCGTTGTCGGCGCGTCGAGTGGCATGAGCTGCGTGACGCGGAAATGGTTGGCGTCCACGAGCTCCTTTCGGGTTGCCTTGTGACCATTGACTCCGGAGGGACTTCCTCCGACTCCCGCCAGTCGCGTCGATGCCACTACGCAGGTGCCGGCGCCGCACGAGCTCTCGCCGCCACCAGTGACATCTAGCTGCGCGTACTGAAGGGTCCCCAACTCGGCGGTTGGCTCCTGTGCGAGCGCGTCGGCGTTTACTTCTCCATTCTGCGAGTAGTCGGCGGTGGCGTCCCCAACCTGCCGGACTGACGAGGTAGCGATTGGATTGTCCGAATCGTACGAGGTCGTGACTCGGAGCTGACCGTCGTAGCCGTACCCTCCCAGCATCTGAACGGTTTTGGTGGATCCGACTTTTACCGAGTTCGTGGGTTGGCCGGTGTCACTGTCGAGGATGCTGGAGTTGACCCGATTTCGTGGACGCCTCACTCGCCCTAATTTTGGGGTGGAGGTGGTTCATGAAAGCCAACAGGAAGGCAGGATCAGCGGGACGGCGCGAGCGGCGTGAATTCAGTACCGAGTTCAAAGCGGAAGCGGT
>JBBQAV010000125.1:0-7176 GCA_038316775.1 Gemmatimonadales bacterium
CTTTCAGGCGACCGCGGAACTTCGGGTAGTCCTTGATCGCCGTTCTCTCGGTGATCTCGATCACCACGCGCGTCGGGTCTTTCACCTTAAGCTGATCGACGTCGAAGGAAGGGTCAGCGAAGTCGGCGGGGTCGACGTTCATGAAGAGGAGCTCGCCGTCTTTGAGGAGCTTCCCCATCCCTTCGATGGCCCGATCGCGACAGAGTCTGCTCAAATCCCAGATCAGATCAGATTGCGCGGCGATCTCGAACATCACCTCGGGGCTCCTCATGCTGCGCATCGTGCCGCGCGCGAGCGCCTCGTATCCGAATACCCGCTGGTTGTCGGTGATGACGATCGGGTGATACTCGATGTAGAGGCCGCGGGTTCGAAGTGTCTCGCGCAGGTCGCCGACCTTCTTTGCCTGCTCCCGGTGCTCGAGGCTCTTCGACGCGTTCGCTGCTTCGCGGATGCCGCGGTAGATCTGCCGCTCGAGGCGAAGCTTTGGATTGTAGATGACGAGAGCGCGTCCGACGTAGATGTCGAAGAGGGCTGCAATGTCTTCGCCATGCACGCGCTCGATCTCCGTTGACACCGCTTCCTTGAGGCCCGCGGTCATGTCAGTGATCTCTGTGTCCGTAGAGGCGGGAGTATCGTCCTGCGGCACGTGGAAGAACACGAAATCGTCGTCGTTGGGGAACGAGACCATGAGCTTCGACGAGGCAAGCGGGCTCTTGGCCAGAAAATCACGCATCGCCTGCCCAGTGGTTTCCAGCACGCTGTCGAGCTTCTCCCAGCCATAGACCTCTTCGACTTTCGAATAGCGATCGAAGTTGAAATAGAGGATGACTATCTCGCCCCTGTCCTGAACTGCCTTGCGGATGCTATCGATTGTGGCGGCTACCGTCGGCAGGCGCGTCAGCGAATCGCGCAGAAGTTGATGATAGTCCACGCTCAGCGGGTGGGCGTTGCGGCGGAGGCGCCTGACGCGGAGTTGGGTGCGAGCAGCTTCACGTTGCGCTCCACGGTCGTGGCGAGCTTGGAGAGCTCGAAAGGCTTCTCGACGAAGTCGTCGGCGCCCGTTTGCAGCGCCTGCCTTTTGTTCACCCAGTCATCCAGCGCCGTGACCATGACGACCCGGACGCTCCGCCCCAGCGTGGGGTGCTGCTTCATCTCGCGGCACACCTGCCAGCCGTCGCGTCCCGGCATCATGACATCGAGCAGAACGAGGGCCGGCTTGACCTCTTCGAACGCCTTGAGGGCGTCGTCGCCATTATACGCCACGGTAATCGGATAGCCACGCGCCTCGAGATAGTCTCGAATGATGTGGGCGTTGTCGGGGTTGTCATCGACCACCAGGATCGGCGGGTGGGAATTGTCAGCCATAAGAGATCGTCTGAGATGATGTTATGACCCTTCGCCGCGCAATTCGCAAGCCAGCCGAGGCCTGCCTCTAGCTCACGGTCGCGCGTTACGAGGGAGTATCGACTTCTGCTTGACAAACATTGGCACCGAACCCAGCCTAAGAGCGTGTAATTGAAATCGAGGAGCAAATAATGGTGCTGGCCAGGTGTCTTCTTCTCGGAGTGGCTTTTGTGGCGACGACGGTTCAAGGACAGGAGCCATCTACCACCACTGTCCCCGGGCCGACGGTAGCTGGAATAGTCAGAGACAGTGCAGGAGCTCCTGTCTCCGACGTCGAAGTAAGTGTCATCAGAACCGGACGGTTACAACAGTTCGTCATGACCGCAGCCGACGGCAAGTTCTTGCTGTCCGGTGTCGGTGCGGGGATGGTGCCTCTAAGAATCCGTCGCCTTGGTTACGCGATGCAGTTCTTCGACGTCGATGCACGGCTTCCCTCCGCCGCCGCGCTCGCCATAGTCCTGAGAACTGTTCCCAGTGAGCTGGAGGAAGTGACGATCGCGGGGAACGACGTTGCCAAACTACGCGAGTTCTACGAGCACAAGCAGCAGCGTGCATCTTTCGGTCGATTCCTCGAGCAGCACGACATCCGCCGGCTCGGACCGAACAACCCCAGCGAGCTGTTCCGAAACATTCCAGGGGTTGTGCTTGCCACGTCGGTCGAGGGTAATACTCTGCGCATCCGGGGTTGCCAGCCGATGGTTTGGGTAGATGGGCAGCGTGTGCCGGGGGCAGAGCTCGATGAAGTCATTCACCCTTCAGAGATTGCGGCGATCGAGTTCTATCCGTCCAACGCCGGGATTCCCGCGCAGTATCTGGAGCGCAGCAACCGTCTCTGCGGTTCGGTCCTCGTCTGGACGAGGTCCCAGTAGCAATAGAGAATTCGCAGAGTAAAAAAAAAAGCCTCCCGAATCCGGGAGGCTTCTTCTCTGCTTGACGCCAGCTTACGGCACGCGCACGCCGCAGCTAGCTCCCGGATACGTGGGCGCCGCGGTTGGGTTCTTGTCCCAGTAGATTCTGGTCGTGAAGTCGTCGGCGCCTTGCCGAGCGACAGCCGCGTCCATGTTCGCGGAGTTCACCGAGGCCTCCCTGATTGAATACTCATACCGGCGAGGCACCGTGTTGATTACGGCAGCAGGTCCAGGCGTCACGGTCGCCGGAACACAGGTCCGGCGCCACTCTGCCCATGCTTCGACGCCGTCGGTGTAGAGAGCGATCCACTTCTGAAGCGCGATTTGCCGCATGCCACCAAGGCCGGGCGTGTACGCGATCCCCGGCCGAGCAAGGAAGGTGGCGATAGCCGTGGCGTCGGTTACCCCCCACTGAGCCATTGAAGCTTGAATTCCCTGGTTGTAGTACGTTGCCGCACTCCCGGCAATCCAGCCTCTTTCCGCCGCCTCAGCCAGAATGAACGATACCTCGGCGTAAGTCAGCACAAACGACGGGAACCTCTGTCCGGTTAGCCCGGTGCACCCGGCGTAGGCGCCGGCGCTGAACGACACCTTACAGAAGCGGTTGGTGGAATAGAAGACCCGTCCCGGGCGCGAGGACTTGAGAGACCAGGTGGCCGCATCTGTCGCAGTCAGCGCGTTCGGCATTCCGGCGTACTGCGGAGGGCTAGCAGGACAGCCGGTTGCAGCCGGATTCAGGTAACACAACGTCGGCTGGGCGTAGACGGCCACACGGGGATCGTTGACCGGAATCATTTCATTCAGGAGATGCTCCGACAACCGGTGATCGTCGCGGGTCCGGTTGTTGACCGACCACGGATTGTTGTACACTCCATCTCCCGGCCAGACCAACTGCGCGTTATCGGCATTGGAGGCGATTAGCCCACCAGGAGCAGCGATCGCCGCAGCGAGTTGCGCCTGTGCGGTCGCCGGGTCCACGTTGGCCAGGCGCATCGCGTGCCGCGCACGCAGGGAATTCCCAAACCGCTCCCAACGTGTGCGACTGCCGGCATAGATCGGGTCTGCGGCTCCTACAGGTGTCAGCACACTCACGACGCTCGCACCGGCGGCCATGGCATCCACGGCCTCCTTCAGATCAGCAAAAAGACCCGTGTAGATGTCCTTCTGAGCGTCGTAAGCAGGCTGGAGCGTAGCGTCCGCCGCATCTCCTTTCAGAGCCTGGGAGTAGGGCACGTCACCCCAGACATCGGTGATGTAGCCGAATATGAGGCTGCGCATCACCTGCGCGGGGCCCCACAACATCTCCTGCTCATCCGGCTTTCCAGCGTCGATCACAGCTTGGAAGTTCTTCAATTCCTGCGAGTACGCGTTGATGAAGCTGCCATCGGTGACGGTGCCATCAAGTCGCAGGTACTGGTCTTCGTCCGGGTACTGAACCTGAGCGAGGTGCTGCGTGGTCAGCACCGGACCGCGCATGTTGGTGGGATTGCTCCCGAACCATCGCTGCATCGCGATACGGGTGGCAAAAGTGAACACCGGTCCCGGCGGCGCCGAGATCGGGTTGTTCGGGTCCTGGTTGATCTGCGTCAGCTTATCGGGGTCGCACGCGCTCAAACCGAGCAGCACGACCGCACCGAGGCTGGCGAGTCCGAAACTTCTATACGTCATTGTGTCGTAGCTCCAGTGTGGGTGGCCTTACGGCGTGATGCGGAGGTTGAAGCCGAGACTGCGTGGATTCGGCGACATGTTGACCTCGATGCCTTGATCGTTTCTGCTGCTGTAAGCGAACTCTGGATCAATGTTCGGAACGTTCGTCCACATCTTGAGGTTCCGTCCCGTGAACGCGATGGTCGCGCCATGAGCGCCCATAATCCTGTTCGCCCAGCTCGCAGGCAGATTGTATGACAGCCTCAGCTCGCGAAGCTTCACGTAGCCTGCGTCGTAGACGTACCGCTCGGTGTACCCGAACAGGTTGTGGTAGTACTCCTCGGCGGGGATAGCCGTGGTGTTGGGCAGACCCGTTACGTTGTCTATTCCCTTGACCACTACGCCCGGGTCATTCCAGTCGTTCTCACGGCCAGGTATGCTGCTGGCAAGCACACCAGCATACTCACCGAACATGTTGGTAACGCTGTACAGCTTGCCGCCCTTGCGGGCATCGAGCAGCGTGTTGATGGAGAAATTGCCGAAGCTGAACTGGTTGCCCCAGCCACCTGTCCATTTCGGCTGGATATTGCCGAGCACCGAGAGGCTGTTCTCTCTGAGGGGGAAACCGTCCTCGACGAGAATATTGCCAGCAGCATCGCGCTGGTATTTGTAACCGCGAATCGCGCCGTATGGCTCACCTTTCCGAGCCTCGACGACTACGTCGCCGAACCCACCCGATCCGAGAACGATGGTTTCGACATCTGGCGCCAGGTCGACAACCCTGCTGCGATTGCGAGCCCAGTTGAGCGTCGTCGTCCAGTTGAACCCGCTCGGTGATTGAATCGGGATAATCGTGAGCAGCGTCTCGATTCCCTTGTTGCTGATTTCACCGGCGTTGACCCACTTCTTGTTAAAACCGCTGGCACCGGAGATCTCCACATCGAAGATCTGGTTGCGCGTTGATTTGCTATAGAAACTGGCGTCCAGGCTGACGCGACTGTCGAACAGCGACAGCTCGGCGCCTACCTCGTCGGAGCGCGTGATTTCCGGCTTCAGATTGGGGTTGGCCAATCTGCTGTCCAAACCGAATTGGGGCAGACTGCCGAATTTATTGGCGTTGCCGAGAAAAACCGGTACGAGCGAATAGACCGGAGCATCGCTGCCAACCTTTGCCGACGCTGCGCGGATCTTGAGCGAGCTGAGGAACCTGCTCTGCAGGCCGGGAATAGCATCCGTCACCACCACGGAAGTGTTGACCGACGGATAGAAGTACGAGTTGGCGCCGACCGGAAGTGTAGACGACCAGTCGTTGCGCGCGGTTCCTTCCACCGTCCACCAGTTCTTGATGGTGAAGGCGGCGGATCCATACAGGCCCTGCACCTGTCGGCGCACGATCTGTTGGTCGATGGTTGGCGCGATCGCCGCGTTGGACGGGTTGTAAATGCCCACTACCAGAATCCCTGGGGTCTGCTGGCTGTTGGTGTTGAAGTACTCCCGGCGGAGGTTACCACCCGCGACGGCGTTCAGATCCAACCAGCTGGAAAGCCGGCGGTTGCCCGTGAAAGTCAGGTCCGTGTTGTTGTCGTTTCTGTAGTCGTTTTGAAAGCGGAAGCCGCCGTTGTACTGGAGGTTGACGAATTCCTCTGCGCCGCGCGCATACATCTGCTGGACCCCCATCCGATAGATGTCCGATCCCGTCCGCAGCATGGCGTTGACGCCTTCGGCGAACTGATAGTTCATCGACACCGACCCGATCAGGCGATCGCGATCGTCCAGCTGCGGGTTCTCCGCCTGTTGCCAAAACGGGTTGTTATGGTAGCTGTAATTCCAGTTGAACTCACGCGTGGCCGGTCCACCGTTCACGAGTCCGCCCTGACCGAAGTTTCTGAGCGCTTCGATGTCGATCTGCCGGCCGAACCAGTTGAACATCGACTGGAGCGGGTTACGACCTGAGTATCCAACCCCCGGCCGGTTGCGTCCGGAATTGCGGATGTACTGCACGGAGCCGTCGGCAGTCAGCTTTTCGCTCGCCTTGAAAGTGCCGCTGAGTGAAGCTGTCCGGCGCTGGAACAGGTTGTTCGGAAAGATTCCATTGACGTTGTCGGCGCCCAGCGAGAGCCGGCCATACGAACGCTCGGTCCCGCCGCTCACACCGACTGTCGTCGACCCGGTAACGCCCGTCTTGAAGAAATCCTTGACGTTATCCGGGTGAGCAACCCACGGGGTCGGCTGGCAATTCGCGGTGCCGGCACCAGGGCTGGTGAACTGACAGATCAGTCGTCCGTCCAGCCTCGGGCCCCAGCTCTCGTCGACGCCATCGTTGACGCCGCCGTAGTTGCCATCAACCCACTCGAAATCGCCGCCCGAACCCTGGCCATACAGGTTCTGGAAGTCGGGAAGAATCGCCGGATTCTCGAAGGTGAGATTGGTGTTGATCTCCGTGCGCATCCGTCCGCCGGAATTGCCGCCTTTGCGCGTGGTGATGAGGATTACACCGTTCGCGGCACGCGACCCGTAAAGGGCCGCCGCGTTCGGGCCCTTGAGCACGCTCAGCGTTTCAATATCATCCGGATTGATGTCGTTCAGCGCGTTGCCGTAGTCGAAATTCGTGGTGGTCCCGACGAAGGGAGCGCCCCCGCGGTTGGCGTTCGATACCGCTACGCCATCCACGATGAACAGCGGCTGGTTGTTTCCCGTGATCGAGTTCTGACCGCGGATGATGATGTTGGTCGATCCGCCCTGCGTGCCGGGCGACGTGATCTGCACGCCCGAGACTTTTCCTTCGATCTGCTGCACGATGTTCTGAGCACGAGTCTGGTTGAGCTCCTGCGTGCTGATTTGCTGCTGCGCCGTTCCGAGCCGGCTCTTCTCTCTCGTCAAGCCCAGGGCGGTGACTACAACGCCTTGAAGCTGTGTCGCGGCCGCGGAAAGACTGAAGTTCTGGACGACCGGTGCGCCGCTGACCACTACCTGCGCCGAGCTCGGTGTGAAACCGAGGCGACGGGCGGTGACGGTCACTGTCGTGCCATTTGCACTCGCCGGCACCGTGAAGTTGTACTGACCCTGGTCGTCGGTAAATCCGCCGACGCGCAGAGTCGGGACACTCACGCTGGCGCCGACAATTGGTGCTCCACCCGTGCCAGTTACCTGGCCACTGATGGTCGTTCCTTGCGCATAAGCGACTGCCGGGGCAAGCCCGAGCGCGACGCTCGCTACC
>JBBQAV010000126.1:0-7038 GCA_038316775.1 Gemmatimonadales bacterium
GGGAAATTTCTTGGCGCGCCGCTGGACCGGGCGGGAAGGATTCAGGTGAACCCTGACCTATCGGTGCCGGGACATCCCGAGATTCTGATAGTGGGCGATCTGGCGGTGCTGGTTCAGGACGGCCGGCAGGTTCCGGGTGTAGGACCAGCTGCGATACAGGAAGGTTCGTCCGCCGGCAAGAACATCCTCCGCGACCTGCGTCGCCAGCCGCGGAAGAATTTCAGATACAGGAATAAGGGCGATCTCGCGACGATCGGCAGATCACGCGCGATAGCGGATCTGGGTTGGATCAGGTTTTCAGGGCGCTTCGCGTGGTTCTTCTGGCTATTCGTCCACATCATGTATCTCGTCGGATTCCGGAACCGCCTGAACGTGCTATTCGAGTGGGCATACGCGTACTTCACGTATCAACACGGAGCGCGACTCATAACCGACGTCGAGAGGTACAAACAGCCATCTCCGCAAACAGTGGCGGCCGGACCGAGTCGTTAGCATAATTCGCGCTGCAGCTCGAATCTTCTTCAACGGGGATGAGCAATGGGAAGCGATGGTGGCGCCGTCAAGGACGTAAATCCTGAGCCAGATAAGGCAGGGTTGTGGGAAGATTTCGTCGACATTTTCTACGCTCCTTCGTCCGTGTTCGCGCGGAGGGCCGATGGGAAGTTCGGCATGCCTCTGCTTTTTCTCGTCCTCGTCGGCACTGTGCTGTTCTTTCTGACCAAGAACGCGACATCGCCGATCATGGACGCCGAATTCGCCAGACAAAGCGCGGCGGCGATGCGAAAGAATCCGAACATCACCGCGGAGCAGATGGCAGGGAGCCGCGGGTTCGTCGAGACGTTCACTCCGGTGTTCTTCGCGGTGGGCATCACTCTGAGCGTCTTTGGAACTGGCTTCGTCCTGTGGCTCGTGGGAAAACTATTCGACGCCAAGGCATCGGTCGCTGCCGCGATCATGATCGCGACCTATGCGGAGGTACCGCGCCTGGTGCAGGTCTTGACGAACGCCGCTCAGGCGCTGGTGATGAGTCCGGAGAGCCTCAACTCGATGAACTCCGTGGGATTCAACCTCGCGCGCTTCATGAATCCCGATGGATCGCCGGTGATGATTGCTCTGGCAAGCAGAGTCGATCTCTTCACGATCTGGGTGACCGTTCTGCTTGCTATCGGCTTACACGTGGTCGGAAAGATTCCGAAGCAGCAGGCGGCGATTGCCGCTGCGATCACGTGGGTTATCGGTGCGTTGCCGGCTGTTTTCGGAGCGCTGAGAGCGGGCTGAGAGAGTGACGGAAGCCGCGTAGAGTTCGTCGTCAGAGGCGCCAGACACCGGCGCTCGACGTAGGTGCGGCTTCCAACCTCCTCCCACCCGGACAACCAGATATGCGAAATCGTGTTCTCGTTCTTTCCGCATTGGCTCTCTTGCCGCTTGCGACCGCGCCAGCTCAGGAAACGACTGCGACTGCGATTCCACGTAGCGTCCTTTCCATTCAGCCTATCAATGCCGTGTTCACGGCGTACTCGGCTGAGTACGAGCACGCGGTGGGCACGGCGGTGACGTTCGGCGTCGGCGGGACGTACTTCAACGTCGGCGATGGGGTCGACGAGGTCACGTACAAATCCGGGGACCTCAAGCTTCGCTACTATCCGAACGGGACCGCTCTCATGGGGTTCTCATTCGGCGTCACCGGCGGGTACTCGGCAGTCTCAGGCACTGACTTCAACGGCGCCACCGAGTCTGCGAGCGCTCCAAGTCTTGGGGTTCTGCTGGAGTACCAGTGGCTGCTTGGCCTGAAGCGCAATTTCGCGGTGACCCTGGGCGTTGGCGCGAAGGCGGTGTTCATCAACGACAACTCGATCAGCAGCTCGAACTTTATCGCCCGCTATCCGACGGCTCGCGTCTCGATAGGTTACGCGTTCTAGCTAAGCGGGGCTGACGCCTCAGTGATCGGGACGGCGGCTTTCCTTCCGTCGTCGATCCCGAAGCCGAGGATGATCGTCCCGAGCACGAGCGCGGCGGAAGTAAACAGCGGGACGGTCTTTCCCAGATGGTCGTAGGAGAATCCTGCCCACAGCGGCACGATCACGCGCGACAATCCGCCGAACGTCTGCTGCACGCCCATGTACAACCCGCGCTCACGACTCGATATCACGCGCGACAGCATTGATGTAACGCCCGGAACGTGAAACGCAGGTTCCGTCGATCTGTACCTGAGGGCGAAGGCGGACCCAAGGCCTTAACCATGTCAGGAACGAAACTGGCGCAGTCCGGCCGGAGCCGATGATATGAAACAGCATCTCGCTGGTACGAAATCGACATTGCCAAACTTGACCCTCAACCGATCTTTGGGTTGATCGCCAACTAGCCCTCACTTTGGCGGGCTTATCAGCCGCCCCAAGTCAGTCGGGTCAAATTGTCCCAAACAGTTACCTGGTCAAACTCAAAGCAGGGACTGCTCTTTCCCCGAGCTCTACTCAAGCGCTTGCAAGTGACTTGTTGAAGAAACACGGCGGAACTCTAACGTTTCTTTACGAGAATTTGCGTGGGTATGCTGTCGACAACCTATCGGCCGCCGCTGCCGATTCGCTAAGCAGGGATCCGGCGGTGGAGTACGTAGAGCCCAACAGGATCGCAGAGGTAAGTGTCACCGCGATAACACAGTTTAATCCAGGCAACGGACTGGATCGGCTTGACCAAGCGTATCTACCCCTAGACCAGTCATTTACGTACGCATATGACGGCACGGGGGTAAACGTGTATATCATCGATTCGGGAGTAGACACGACGGTCGGGGAATTCTCCGGACGAGTCGGTGTTGGCAAAGCGTGCGTACCGTATCCTTACAATACATTCCCTCGTGGTAACGATCCGTACTACGATGTCGAGCAGATTGGCCATGGTACCGCGGTTGCGTCCGTGGCCGTGGGAACGACATACGGAGTAGCCAAGAAGGCGATTCTGCACTCTGTCAGAGTTTCCGGAAATCCCGGTCATGGACTCTCAACGGACGCGGCGATGACGTGTGGGATTAACTGGGTGGCAACCTTTGGAGTGCGCCCGGCCGTCGCAAGCATGAGTGTTGGAGGGATCCCTTCTTCATTTTCCGTTAGAGACGCGATCAATAACGTGACGGTCACCGCGAACTTCCCGTTTGTAAAAGCAGCTGGGAATGATTCAACGAATGCTTATTTGGATCGTGGGAACCGTGCAACCCTCGAATGGGTAGTTGGTGCGACAAATCCTTCAAACGATTTCATTGCGTCCTTTTCGAACTATGGAGTTTCTTCTGCGCCCTCGGTGAACATGTTCGCACCAGGAGTATCGATCCGAGCTGCAGATAGATACAATCCCGGTTTTTCCCAACTTGTGAGCGGTACTTCGTTCGCCGCCCCGATGGTTGCGGGGGTTATCGCCCAGTACTTGCAGGTTAGTCCAACAGCAACGACGCAAGTCGTATTCGATGCTATGAACAACTACATGACGACCTACGGAATAGTTCAAGGTCTAGTCGGCGTTAAGGCAACCACGCCAAATAAAATGCTCCACTCTGTGCTTTGGTGCGCGATCCCTGCGTGCTAGGCGAATCGAGCAGCAACGGAGAAGATCTGGTTTTGTGATGCACCCGCCGCGTTTGCTGCGTAGTCATCCAGCCAAAGTTAATTAGGAGTGAATATGAATCTGCCACGTTTGAGAATTCTGATTCTGCTGATGACAGTTTCCTGCAACAATTCAACGACTAGCGACTGCGCGGCCTACGTTGCACCAGCAATTGCAGTAGAGATTCGTGATTCTAAGACCGCGCTACCGGTCGCTGAAGGTGCTCAGGGGGCAGTGCATGACGGTGGATACTTAGATTCACTTAGACCGTTCCGCTCGAGTGGAAGCGCGCTGCTCTCGCTACAGGCTGCTCCCGCACGACCTGGGACGTACGGCATTGAGGTGCAACGAACGGGGTATCAGACCTGGACGGTTGCCGGTGTGCAAGCCAAGGCGGGGCAATGTGGCGTGGAGACAGCCACTGTTCGCGCTGACCTCATCCCACTCTCACCGTGAAAGTCGAGTAGCGAGAGTCCAAAATCACCGGCGGCGATCCCTATTAGTGCAGTCGTTACTAAGCACTACTTGTCAACTGGCAGTGCTCAGCTCCGTTTTTCTTCTGTCATCGATCCCGACCTGGAGCGCGATCGCGCCGAGTACCAGCGCCGCCGACGTGAACATCGGAACTGTCTTTCCAAAATGATCGTACGCGAATCCCGCCCACAGCGGCACGATCACGCGCGACAATCCGCCGAACGTCTGCTGCACACCCATGTACAGCCCGCGCTCCCGGCTCGATATCACGCGCGACAGCATTGATGTAACGCAGGGGAACGTAAACGCGGTGCCCAGTGGTATCAGCGCCACGGCAATCGCGAGACTCACCCAACCGCGCGCCAGTGGAAGCGCCGTGAGACCCGTCGCTAAGAGAGCGAGGCCGATTCGGGAGAGCTGAGCCTCGCCATACCGGTCGACCATCCGGCCCAGAATTCCCGCGCGGGTCACGACGGATATCACTCCGACGTAGGTGTAGAAAATCCAGATGCGATCCTTCCCCACGCCAAATCTGTCCGCCAGAAAAAGGGCGAGAATAGCCATGAGCCCAGAGAATGCGCCCATCGCGACGGCGTAAATCCAGATCAATCGATTGGCGGGTTCTCCCGGATGCGCGACGACATGCGCGATCGCGGTACGCGATGCGCGTGGCTTCTCCAGATGCGCTTCGCTCATGTCGCGTGACTCGCGCAGGAACCGCCACGCAAAGAAAATGTTGATGAAGCAAAGACTCGCTGCGGCGAGACCGGGTCCGCTTCTGCCGAACCCCAGCGCCGCGGAGCCGAGTGCCGGGCCAATCGCAACGCCGACATTGGTGGCGGCCGAGAGCCAGCCGAGCGCTTTGGCGCGATTGTCCGGCTCGACCGAATCCGCGACGTAGGCCTGGATCACGCCCACTGTACCGCCGCCGGCACCCTGTACGATTCGCGAGAGCAGCAGCAGCCAGATCGAGTTGGCGAAAGCGAATACGATGTAAGCGATGCCCGCCGCAGTTAAACCGACGAGAAGGGCAGGCCGTCTGCCGTATCGATCGGAGAACCGTCCCCACAGTGGTGCGCTGAGCAGCTGCGCCGCCGTGAACGAGCTCATGAGAATGGCGACGATGAGGCCGCCGCCTCCCAATTCGCGCGCGTAAAATGGCATCAGCGGGATGATCATCAGCAATCCCACCATGTCCACGAAGTTCGTGATGATCAGCACGAACAACTTGCCGCTTGCAACTCTCGAGACGTGGCCCCGCATTGCCGACGGCACTTAGTCCTGCGCCTTACCCAGGGCGGCGGGAGGAACGGCTCTGCCAACCACGCCCGCGAGCGCGATGATCGTCAGAGCGTATGGTATCATCTCGATGAACTGTGAAGGAATCGCGTGAGCACCCTGCAGCTGTATCTGCAGCGTCTCGGCCGCCGCGAAAAGCAGACAGGCGAGCGCGGCGCGAATCGGATTCCACCGCCCGAAGATGACGGCCGAGATTGCGATGAATCCGCGGCCAGCGGTCATCTGATCGGTGAACTGGTGCTGGTCGAGCGCGAGATAGACTCCACCCAGCGCCGCGAGGATCCCGGATATCGCGACGGCGACGTAGCGCACGCGCTTCACGCTCACGCCGACGCTCTCGGCCGCGTCGGGATGCTCGCCGGCGGCGCGCACGCGCAATCCGAATGGCGTCTTGTAGATCACGAACGCCACAACAGGCGCTGTGATCAGTCCGAGCCAGAGCAGCGGGTTGTCGAAACCGGCCGCCTTGATGTTGCCGCCAAAGCCGGTGACGCGCGGCGAGTTCGACGAGCTGGCGAAGAACAGCTTGAGGAAAAAGCGCGTGACTCCGATCGCCAGCAGGTTGATCGCTACGCCGACGACCACCTGGTCCGCTCGATAACGGATAGTCGCGACCGCGTGGATGAGCGCGAAGATCAATCCGCCCATCATTCCGCACAACACGCCCACCCACGGACTTCCCGAGTAGTTTGTGCCGAGCACGGCGGCGAATGCTCCGCTCAACATGAATCCCTCGAGCGTAAGGCTGACGATGCCGGCGCGCTCGGCCACCACGCCCCCGCTAGCGGCAAAGAGATACGGAATGGCGATCCGTATCATCTGCGCGAGGAATGAAAGTGGATTCACGCGTCGCTCCGTTTGCGGCTGCTGCGCAGAATCCGTCTCACTTCCGGCACCGCCATCGCAACCGCGAGAATCACGACGCCCTGAAGCACGTCCATCATCTGCTTCGGCACGAAGGCGTGTATTGCGAGGCCGCCCTGCGAGAGCGTCGCGAAGAAGAAGGCCGCCAACAGAACGCCGAGCGGATGATTTCTACCGACGAGAGCGACGGCGATTCCAAGGAAGCCAGCGCCGCTCGCGAACCCGTCCTCATAGTAGTGCTTGTAGCCGAGGACGTAGTTGATGCCGCCGATTCCCGCGATGACGCCCGAGAAAGTGAGCGCCCGCATCCAAACTCGTCCGACACTGATGCCGCTGTATTCCGCCGCGTCGGGCTGAAGGCCGACCGCACGCAGCTCGTAACCGCCGCGCGCCCGAAAGAGATAGAACCAGACCGCTACGGCCACGAGCACCGCGACGACAAGTGCGAGATTCGCGGCCGAGCCGTGAAAACGCGCATCGATGTCGGCGAGGCGCGGCAACACACCGGCGTGAATCTCCGGAGTGTGGAGCGTCTCCGGAACGTGCAGATGTCCCGCGATGAACCAGTTGAGAAGCGCGAGCACGATGAAGTTGAGCATGATCGTGACGATCACTTCATGCGCGCCGAATCGCGTCTTGAGATAGGCGGGAACGGATCCGACAACGCCGCCAGCGAGCCCGGCCGCAATCATACAAATCAGTAGAGCCAGGATGAGCGGCGTCCCGACAGGAAGCACCAGACCTGTAAGCGCGGCAGCGAAACCACCGGCAGCGAGCTGGCTCTCGCCTCCGATGTTGAACAACCCA
>JBBQAV010000127.1:0-6720 GCA_038316775.1 Gemmatimonadales bacterium
CCCGATGCGTCGCCGCTGATCGGCGCGGGATTGTCGAAGCCGAACCAGAACGCGGCGACGATCGTCGGCGTGTAACCGACGAACCACACGTCGGTTCCGCTGTTGGTCGTTCCAGTTTTGCCGGCGACGAGTCCCTTCACGCCTGACTCGCGCACCACTTTGCCGGTGCCGTAATCGACAACGGATTGCAGCATCGATGTCACCTGGTACGCGTCGCGCGGATCCATCGCACGCTCGAATTTCCCGGGCGGCGTCTCTTCGCTCTGCCAGATCGGGATGTCGTCCGATGTCGAAATGCTCTTCACCAGAACCGACTTCACGCGATATCCGCCGTTCGCGAATGGCGCGTATGCGGTGGCGAGCTCCACCGGCGTGACTTCGAGGGAGCCGAGCGCCATCGATGGAACGTTGGGAAGCTGGCTGGTGATTCCGTTCTTGCGGGCGACGTCGATGATGCGCGGAATTCCGACCGCCTGGCTCACACGCACCGTCGCCGCGTTCGCGGATTTGATCAGCGCTCGGCGGAACGTGATGCGTCCCGAGTAATCGTCATTGTAGTTCTGCGGCGACCAGACATCGCGTCCCTGGATGACGTCGATCGGATCGTCATCAACTTCGGACGACGGTGTGTAGCCCGCGGCCATCGCCGCTGCATACACGAACGGCTTGAACGCTGATCCGGGTTGGCGATGCGCGAGGAAGGCTCGATTGAATGTTCCGCGCTCGTACTGGCGTCCGCCGCTCAGCGCGCGGATCTCGCCCGTGCGCGGATCGATTCCCACCATCGCGCCCTGTATCAAGGCTCTGCGGCCGGTCTCGGATTGAATCGTGGCGGCTTGTCTGCGGACCGCGCGGTCGGCGGCGATCTGCGCGTTGCGGTCGAGTGTCGTGCGAACCGTGAGGTCGATGACGTCGGCGCTGCCGCCCTGGATGATCGAATCGACTTTGGCGCGCACCGCATCCAGCGCGAACGAATCGTTCGGATCCTTGGGCCTCCACTCGTCGCGAGCGATTCGGAGCGGTTGCGCCTGAAGTCCCTGCAGTCTGTTCGCCGAGACGTATCCCTCTTTCACCATTAGGCTCAGCACGAGATTGCGCCGAGTGAGAGCGCGCTCGGGATGACGTCGCGGGGTGTACAGCGAAGGAGCCTTCGGCAGAGCTGCCAGCATCGCAGCCTGCGGCAGGTTCAGCTGATTGACGCTGCGGCCGAAGAGGTCTCTGCTCGCAGCCTCCACTCCGTACACACCGTTGCCCATGTAGATGGCGTTGAAGTAGAGCTCGAGAATCTGCTGCTTGGTGAGAGAGTGCTCGATCAGTCGCGACAATCGCAGCTCGATGAGCTTCTGACGAAGCGATCGCGCGGGGTATCTGCGGACCGCGAAAGTATTGCGCGCGACCTGCATGGTGATCGTGCTGAAACCTTCGCGCGTGCGTCCGGCTTTGAGGTTCGTCGCGAGCGCTCGAAAGAATCCGCGCCAATCGAGACCCCCGTGCTGGTAGAAGCGCCGGTCCTCGGTCGCGACGAATGCCTGCTGCACGAATTCCGGGACGGCGCTGAGCGGGACGTTGACGCGCCGGACGATCTCGAGCCGTCCCATGACGCGGTTGTAGCGGTCCAGGATGCGCCCGCCCTGGTCGGGCTGGAAGGTCTGAATGGCGCGCGGGCTCGGGCAACCGTCGAATCCGCACGTAATCAGCCACAAGTCAGTGAAATAGACCGTTAGAATACATATGGCGAATAAGCCGAGCAGAATCTCTCGCCGCCTCGCCTTTATCTCTGACCACAGCCGGGAAAAATGTATCGTTCGGTCCTCGTCTTTATCTTCATTGTCGTCGCCGCCTGCAAGGGCGAGACGAATTCGGCATCTGCTGCGAACAATAACAGCGCCAGGTCTGATTCAATCATCGCCGGTGCTCAGACATCGGACACCGCTGGACGCGTCGCGGGTCCGATTTCCACTACGGAAACGGCCGCGCCAGGTTCCGGCGCCCCTAATCCCAATCGTGTTCCCAACGAGATGGGACGAATAATGGTGCTGGAGTATCACCTCATCACCGATCACAACAGTGACTATTCGCGTGAGCGCGGCCAGTTCCGAAAGGATCTGGAGCTGCTCTACAATCGCGGCTATCGTCCGGTGAACATGTCGGATGTTCTCGACAAGAAGCTGAATCTCCCGAACGGGTTGTCGCCCGTAGTCTTCGTATTTGACGACGCATCACCCGAACAGTTCCGCTACATCGACAACAAGGGCACGCTGGAGATCGATCCGACGAGTGGGATGGGGATCTGGCTCGATTTTAAAAAGACGCATCCCGACTGGGACAATAGAGCGGTGTATTGTCTGCTCAACGGAGCCGCGGCGGGGCATAACTTCTTCGGCGATCGCGGCATTCAGGGCCAGAAATCCAATTGGCGATTCCAGAAGGTGAAGTGGCTCGCCGACAACGGATTCGAGCTGTGCGACCACACTCTGTGGCACGCGCAGCTGAACAAGTATCCCGACGCGTTCGTGCAGGAGCAGATCGCGCGCAACGCGCTGGCGATCGACTCGGCGGTGCCGGGCTACAAGATCCGCTCGATGGCGTTGCCCCAGGGATTGTGGCCGAAGAACCGCGCGCTCGCGAGCAAGGGGAGCTGGACGAATCCCAAAACGGGCAAGACCGTGAGCTACGACTGGCCTGTTGTGTTCGAGGTCGCGGGTGGGCCAATGCGCAGTCCTTACGATCCTGCTTTCAACCCCGGCTCGACACCGCGCATTCAAGTCATCGGCAATGCAATCGAGTCGATGATCGACAAGCTCGAAGCTTCGGGCAACGCGTACATCTCTGACGGAAACGCTTCCGTCGTGGCGAAGCCTTTGGGAACTGGGACACAAACCGCCGCCAAGAAGTAGTCGCGCAGGTTCTGGTTTTATCGCCGGTCAGTCGGGCGAGGGGTCCTCGGAGGCGGCTTCCCAAAGCGAGCGCGAGGAGAAGACCCGCGACCGAGCAGAGCGAGGGAGCGTTGTTAGGGGCTTCGACCAAGCGAGCGTAGCCGCCGCAGAGGATGCTCCGCGCCGACCCCGCGCGATGGACTCAGAAGAAAGCGCGCACCAGGATGCTAGTGCGCGAGTAGCGCGAGTGAGGCTTAGAACTTCCAGCCCTTCAGCGTTTTGATGGCCTTCTCCAGGGCGCCGCGCTGATCGGGATGCTCGGCCGTCACCAGCAACTCTTCGTAGGTGTCGATCGCGAGATCCACCGCATCATAGTCGTGCTCCGCGCCGGCAAGACTCGCGGCGTTGTCGGCAAGATTCGCTTTCGCGAGCTGGTCCTGCGGGAACCTCGCCGACACCTGCTGCCACCGCGCCACACGCTCTCTCGGGTTCGACTCGGCGAGCGCCCAAAGATGCCAGCCGGCTCTGTTGTCGGGATCAACAGCGATCGCGCGCGACGCGAGATCGCCGACGGCCTCGGGGCCGGCGCCGATCAGCCAGTAGTGATTCGCGAGCGCAACGAGCGCCTTTGCATCATCGGGCCGCTCCGCGACCGCGCGTTCAAGCGCGGGGAGCGGATCATTCAGCTCCTCATTCGATGTTGCACGGGGATTGGTCATCTATGCGGTGTTCGTAGATATGAACGGAGAATGCAACTATAAAGAGAACAGCTCCCGGCGGTGCAGCTCCAAAGCTAATAGCTCCCTGCTTTGGTATTCGTGTGACCTGCGGCACGAAAACGATGCTGGACAATACGAGTGCAGCCCCATACCATTCAGCCAGTTGCTGGACAATTCCGGCCGTTGGTTGTACCATTCTTGCACGTAGCGCAGCCTAGTAGCGCGCCTTTCCATACAGAATAGGGTTCCGGTCTTCGCGTGAGTTATCCCCGCGATACACGTGAGCCATTCGAGTAGCACTTTTCTTCTCAGCCACACCACAATTGCATG
Organism: Gemmatimonadales bacterium; assembly: GCA_038316775.1. Lineage (GTDB taxonomy): Bacteria > Gemmatimonadota > Gemmatimonadetes > Gemmatimonadales > Gemmatimonadaceae > UBA4720. Next base: position 3,926 of record JBBQAV010000127.1, read on the forward strand.
AGTGAACGCCGACGTCCTTTTCGTCGCGGCCGAAGGTCCCGTCCGTCCGGTCAACAACCGAATTCTCCCCTCTCCGAATCCTACGGTGATGCAGACCCGTATCTGGAGCCAATGGATCCTACTACACCTCCACCCGACGCAGCGCAGATACCAGACGCTCGCGACAATATGACTTCACCAGTTATTCCGCCTCCCCCGCCCTCTCCTGCGCCTGAACGGGCGGAGACAGGTCCCATTTCCAATTCCGATTCCGGCTCTCCGAGCAACGGATCGAACGACGGCGGCGCCCCTCCGCAGTCGCAGCAACAGAATCAATACAATCCGCAGACACAGGGCGGTGGCGGCGGCGGTGGTGGTCAGCAACGCGAAGGCGGAAATCCCCGCGAGCGCGATCAGAACCGGCACAATGGACGACGCGGACGCAACCAGCGCGGACGCGGCAGACAACGTCAGCCGAACGCACCACGCAGCGAGCAGGCTCCGGCAGCACCACGCGCACCGGTGGCTCCCGTCGTTCCCGATGGTGAGACGACGGGCTGGTTCGATCCACAGCGCGAAGGCGGCTTCATTCGCAGATCCGCCAACAGCTACCTCGCCGAGCCCGGCGACGCGTACGTGTCGACGCAGACAATGCGGCAGTACATGCTGCGCCGCGGCGATGAGATTCTCGCCACGACGGGCCACGATCACCGCAATCGCGTGGTCGTCGTAGATGTCCAGAAAATCAATGACGCCGACCCGGAAGCGTCAACGCGGCGCCCCGATTTCGGATCGCTCACCGCCTCGTATCCCGAGCGCAAACTCAAGCTCGAGACCGGGCGGCCGGCCAAGGTCGGACCCGAGCTCACGCGCAGGGCAATCGATCTCATCGCGCCCATCGGCTACGGCCAGCGCGCGCTCATCGTCGCCCCCGCCCGCGCCGGAAAAACGATGCTTCTCCAGGCAATCGTCGAAGGCGTGGCGATCAATCACCCGCAGGCGGAGCTGCTCGTTTTGCTGGTCGACGAGCGCCCCGAAGAAGTGAGTGAGATGATCACCTGGGGCTATGGCGAGGTTGTTGCCTCCAGCTTCGACATGCCCGCGGTCAGACACACCGATGTCACCGAGATGGTGCTCGAGCGTGCGCGCCGCCTCGTGGAGCTAGGCAAGGATGTCGTCATCGTACTCGACTCGATCACACGCATGGCCCGCGCTTACAACACCGTTGAGCGCGGGACCGGCCGCACCCTGTCCGGCGGACTCGATTCGTCCGCAATGGCGAAGCCCAAGGCTTTCTTCGGCTCCGCGCGCTCGGTCGCCCCGGAGCACGGAGGCGGGTCTCTCACGATCATCGCCACCGCGCTCGTCGAAACCGGCTCGCGCATGGACGATGTCATCTTTGAGGAGTTCAAGGGCACCGGCAACTGCGAGATCAAGCTGGATCGCTCACTTTCCGAGAAGCGAATCTTCCCCGCCATCGATGTCGCGACCAGCGGCACGCGTCGTGAAGACAAGCTCTTCCGTCCCGATCAGCTAGAGCATGTTTACACACTCAGACGCGGTCTCCAACAGATGCCCTCCAGCTCGGCGATGGAGTGGCTTATCAAGCGCATCGCTGCGACCCCAGGCAACGACGCGCTGCTGGAAGGCCTATAGCGGTCTCGGCCCTCGGCTAGCGCAGCGGTCCGCGGCATTCCTGGCCGCCGCGCTGATTGTAGTTTCGACAGCGTGCCACTCGAAGCAAACGGCACCATCAAACCCAGCCCCGGCCGCGGGTGCTCCCGCGGCCCAGCCAAAGGCGCCGGCACATCCTGAGGTAGTCAATCTCACGCTCAAGGGCGTGAAAGCGGTGAGGCTGGACGATCTCCTCCGGAACATCTACACCACCGCGTCGCGCTGCAACAGCTTCATCCTGAAGCCCTTTTGCCTGATCAGCAAGGCGAAGTATTTCTACACGAAGAACTACCTCGATCTCAAAGAGCTGGAGCGCGACGGCCTGCGCATACAGGTCTACTACTGGAAGCGCGGATACCGCGAGACCGAAGTCGACACTGCAGTCGTACGGAGGGGAAACAACAAAGTCGGCGTCACTTTCACAATTCGGGAAGGACCTCCGACGCTCGTTTCCAACGTCGTCATCTCGCAGCCGGATGGACTCCTCAGCAAGAGAGAGATCGACAAGCACGTGGTGCTGGCAAGGAACGCCCCGCTGAATCTGATCAGACTCGATACGACACGGTACGGCCTCCAACAGACCATGTTCGACAAAGGATACGCCGACGCCGAGGTGGACACGGCTGTCGTCCTGGACAGCGCGTCACGGACAGCGGTTGTTACGCTAACGCTCATCCCCAAATACCTGACGACCGTCGAAGACATCGTCATCAGCGGCAACGAGGGCGTCACCTCGCGCACCATCCGGAAGTCGCTCACGTTCCACATCGGCGACATCTTCAAGCGCTCGGAAATGCTGCGCAGCCAGCGCGCCCTGTACGAGTCGAACCTCTTTCGCCGCGCGGCGATCGAGCCGCGTCCGCCGATAGATATTGCGACACCGGATTCCGCCAAGGTGGTCGTGGTCACTGTCACCGAGGCGCCACCGCGAGAAGCGCGTGTGAGCGCCGGATTCAACACGGTGGATTTCTTCCAGGTGGAAGGCCGCTTCACGCATTACAACTTTACGGGCTCCGCGCGCCGGCTGGAGGTCCAGGCCGTGGTCGGAAATCTGTTCGCGAGATCGCTCAACGGGCGCGGCATCTTCCACAACGCATCGGTTCCCGCGACGAGTTCCCTCTCGCGGTATTTCGTTCCGACGT
>JBBQAV010000128.1:0-6714 GCA_038316775.1 Gemmatimonadales bacterium
CGACAGGTGCACCGCCAGCCGGTGAATCGAGAAGTACCGCTGAATCTCTGGTCCGCTCGCCGGCACGATGTTATCGAGCTTCGCGATGACAGTGGACCAGTGAATCCTGTCAGTTCCGATCACCGCGTAGACATGGTCGTACGTGTACGCATAATTGCCGAGCAGCAGGCCGTACTCGCTCGGCGGTCCCCAGTTGCGTCCAACCCGCCCGAACGAGAGCTCGGCGTATCTCCATTGACCGCCGACGTAGCCGTCCTCTGTGCGGCCCGTGACCCTCCTGTCTTTTCTTCCCGCGAATTCCGGATCGGTGTTGAGACGGCTATCGATCAGGACGCGGGAGAATCCAACGACGGGCCCGCCGGCCATCACCAGTCGCAGCGCTCCTCCGGGGCGGACGGCCCCGCTGGAATCACCGAGCATCAGCTCCCGCCGCCCCGATGTCTGGCCGGTGAGATAGACGTCACCGGTGCCGCGCGCGCGAAACGTCTGCGCAGCCAGAGTGTCGGAATCGCCAGGCCTTACCGCGTACTTCTCGACCGCTCTGTACAGCGCATCGAGATAAGAGGTGACGACGCGTCCCGGCTCCCGTGCGCGCGCCGAGTCGATCGCGACGCGCAGCGCACGCTCGGTGTAGGGGCGCTCGAGCATGGACAGCTCTTTGAACTGCCCCCGCGCGACCAGCGCGTCGACGTAGGTATACGAGATGTCGTCGAGAGGTACATAAGGCGAGGCCTGTGCATTTCCGGCCGACGGGCTGACCAGGAATGCCAGCACCGTCGCATAGAGAATGAAAGCCGCGACTCGCGACCCGCTAACCGCGACCGGCGTCCTGCGGTATGAGAGCTCCGAGCTAACAAGCGCCGTTGGCTGCCCGCTCCCTGCTTTGGTTTTGAAGATGCCGCGGCTTCCCACCGCGACGCCGGCCCGCCAAAGAACTCTTAGCGGTACCACGGCGACAGATGCAGTTTGGGCGTCAACTCGAGCGCTGGGGAGGGGAAGTGGTAGTAGCTGAGCGTGTGCTTGATCGATCTCCAGAGCGGCGCATTGCCCGGAAGTTTCTCGGGATCGAAATCAAGCGACAGCACGATCTTCCGCTTCGCCCTGATAGCGCCCCCCGTGTTTGGATCGACCCAATCCGTGATCGAGTGACCCGCCGAGAGTCGAATGAAGGAAGGCCAATACGGCTTTGCTGCGTCGGGCAGCAGTTGATTCACATCAGCCGAGAACCAGTAGGTCTGACCCGAGTAGTCAAGAGATGGTCGCAGCTCCGAGCCAGGAATGAGCCCGGCCTCGGTGTTCTTGAGCGCCGGCGTTTTGTGATAGGAGAAAGTCGGCTTGATCGCCTTGAATCTCGGATTGAGCTCCTGCATCACTGCGAACGCCTGCCCGGTGGTATTCGCGATCACGTCCGCGTACGAGAACCCGTACTTCTTGAATCTTCCGTCGAACACCTCGATCTGGAGCTGAAACGCAGCCGCGTACGCCGCGCTCCAGAAGATCGCCTTCTTCTCGCTGACGCACGCTTCCCTCAGGCCCGCGTACCCGATCCGCGCGAGATGATATCCGCCAAGCATGTGACCGAATTTGTCCTGGTCGCGGAACCACTGGTCCCAGTCGGCATGAAAGAAAAAGTGCGGAGCACGCTCGCCGGACCACCACGCCTTCTTGAAGTAGTGGTACAGGTACGCGTTACCCGCGACGAACCCGGAGCCCACTCCGGCACGAACCGCGTTGAGCTGGCTCGTCGTGAGCGGACACTCGGCGGTTGGAATCCTGCCGGTGGATTCGAACGACTGACTGGCCTCGATTCCGCTCGTCGCCCGGACAGCGGCGGGGACCTCCGGCGCAGGGACGGAATCCTGCGCGAACGCGGGCGGAGCAGCGAGCCCGAGACAAACGGCGATGGCAATCAGGCTTTCTTTTATGTGAAGCAATGCATCTCCTAATCGGAAACTGATAACTGCAACTGAACGGGCGGGAGGCGTCAGAAGCGTAGATGCCAGGCGTTAGTGACCGCGCGTTCTCTTATTCAGCCATCGCCTCGGCCGTCCCCTGCCCAAATAGATCAAATGCCTCCACAACTTCGTCGATCGTCACGGTGGCCGCCCCGAGCTTCGCAACCTCCACGCCCGCCGCGAAATTCGCGATCACCGCCGCCTCGGCCGGAGTCGCGCCGGCGGCCAGCATCGTCGCGAGATAGGCCGTCACCGTGTCTCCCGCACCTACCACATCGTAAACCTCGCGCGCGGTGGTCGGTACTCGGCCGACCTCGCCATCGGCGGCGATGAGGGCCATGCCGGCTTCGCCGAGGGTGAGAAGGAGGTGCTCGACACCCAGCCGCTTGATCGAATCGGGAAGAGCTTCAGGGTGCTCGATGTCGACCGCGGCGCCCAGGGCCGACTCGAGCTCGCGGCGATTGGGCTTGAAGATCGTCGCGCCCTTGTACGAAAAGAAATTCCTGTACTTGGGATCGACGACGACCGGGATGTCGCGCGACTTCGCGCGTTCCATTGCACCTTCGATCAGAGCAGGGGTGAGGACTCCCTTGTTGTAATCCTCGAACACGAGCGCGTTAGCGTCGAGAATCGCCCGCAGCGCTGCCTCGGCCAGCGAGGCCACTTCGTCGCCCGTTATGTCGGCATCCTCTTCCTCGTCGAAGCGAACGACCTGCTGCGACCGGGCGAGCACACGCGTCTTGGTCGTCGTGCGACGCTTGACCGTCACGATGGAGCGCGCGTCCGAACCGAGGTCCCGCAGCATCGCCTTGATAACCTGGCCCTCGGCGTCATCGCCCACTGCGCAGACGAGATCGACCTGGGCGCCGATCGCCGCGACGTTCTGCGCGACGTTGGCCGCGCCGCCGAGCGCGAGCTCCTTGTCGCGAATGCGCACGACGGGAACTGGGGCTTCCGGGGAGATGCGGTCGACGTCGCCGCGAAGATAGACATCGAGCATCGCGTCGCCGATGATGGCGATCCGCTGGTCGGCGCCCGCGTTCAATAGTTCGATCAGGCGGTCGCGCGTGATTGTTTCGATCACTTTCCAAATCCTGCGTTAGTGAAGTCAGTGTGTGGTGATGCCAGCGCCCCCCAACTTAACCCCGTGAAAGACCACCTAAACAGGGCATACCCCTTGCCTGATGAGGCTGTCGAGCGGTACGCTCTCCCTCTCCCATCACACCCAAAATTTGATTCTGGATAGCTTCAACGACGCTGCCAAGCGCGGCGTCTATTCACTTCAGGAATTCTTCGTGCTGGCGGGCAAGGCGATCGGCTTCATCTTCGTCAAGCCCTTCTACACCACGGATCTTTTCCAGCAGATGGACGCGATTGGGGTCGGCTCGATCGGCATCGTGCTCCTCACGGGCTTTTTTACCGGGATGGTGCTGGCACTCCAATCGGCGGTGACGCTCCAGGCTCTGGGCATGTCCGACCTGATCGGACGGCTCATCGCGGGATCGATGATCCGCGAGCTGGGGCCCGTGCTGGCGGGACTCATGGTCGCGGGGCGCGTCGGATCGGGAATCGCCGCGCAGCTCGGCTCGATGCGCGTCACCGAGCAGATCGACGCGCTGAATACGCTGGGAACCGACCCGATCAAGAAGCTCGTGACGCCGCGCGTCCTGGCGTCGCTCATCATGCTTCCGGTCCTCACCGTCATCAACGATTTCGTCGGCATCCTCGGCGGCAACGTAATCGCCAAGTTCTATCTCGGAAAACCGTCGGGTCTCTACTGGCGAACGGTGTTCGAGCAGATTCTTTCGGGGGGATTCACGCTTCACTTCATCCCCAACGATTTCATCCAGGGTCTCGCCAAGCCGTTCGTGTTCGGCGGCATAATCTCGCTCACCGCCTGCTACTATGGGCTCAAGACGTCGGGCGGAACCGAAGGAGTTGGAATCGCCACCACGCGGACGGTCGTCACCGCCAGCATTCTGATTCTGGTCGTCGACTACTTCCTCACGCAGGTCATTCTCGCGGTATTCCACGCGTGACCGACGAAGACGATCGCCGCAAAGGCGGAGGAAACGAGAGACGCCACCCGAGCGAGAAGGACGAGACGTCCATGCCTCGCCGCGCCCGGGATTCGGGCCGCGTGCGCAAGGCGATCAGGTCCGAGCTGCAGGAAGTCGCCGAGGATTCCGCGGATCAACAGCCGGATGCAAAGCCGGGCGGCAGATCACAGCCCAAAATTATCTCCCTCGAGAACGTGTCGCTCGCCTTCGGAGAGCCCATTCTGGAGAACGTCTCCTTCGACGCCAAAGAAGGCGAGACGATCTGCGTCGTTGGCGAATCGGGCACCGGCAAATCGACGATTCTCAAGCTGCTGCTGCGATTGCTGATCCCCGACCAGGGCAAGGTTTCGATCGACGGCGAGGACATCACCGGTCTCACGTTCGACGATGCGCTCAAGGTGCGACAGAAGATGGGAATGGTGTTCCAGGGTGCGGCACTCTTCGATTCGATGACGGTCTATGAGAACGTCGCGTATCCGTTGCGCGAGCATACCACGCTCACTGAAGACGAGATCGAAGCCCGCGTGCGCGAAAAGCTCGACTTCGTCGATCTCGATCCGGAACGGGTGATGGACCAGATGCCGTCGGAGCTGTCGGGCGGAATGAAGAAGCGCGTCGGCATCGCTCGCGGTCTCGCCAACAATCCCGAGATCATGCTCTATGATGAGCCGACTTCGGGACTCGATCCGCTTACCACCGCCACGATCACTTACCTTATCATCAAGCTTCAGCGCGAGCTCGGCGTCACCAGCGTCGTGGTTTCCCACGACATCAGGTCGGCCTTTCGCATGGCGAGCAAGATCGTGTTGCTCTCCAACAAGCATGTTGGTTTCTTCGGCACCCCCGAGGAGATGACCGGCAGCGACGACCCGTATATCCGCGAATTTCTGGGCGGATTCTGAACATTTTCCGGAGCAACCCTATCTCGTCCCCAGGTGACGACCTCACCATCCGCTTATTGTCGAGCGGCTGGTCGATGGCGATAATTTCCAGACGATGAAGCGATCCTCGTTCATAACATGGGACCAGCTCAAGGTGGGAGCGCTCGTAGTCGTCGCGATCGCCATCCTCGCGCTCGCCATCCTCAAGCTGGGAGCGGCCGGCAACTTGTTCGGGAAGCGCTACAAGCTCGTAGCCTTCGTCGCCAACGCCAGCGGGTTGCGCCTTGGGGGACCGGTTTCTGTGGCCGGGCAGCTCTCCGGAAGCATCGAGGAAATCCAGTTCCTCCCTCCCGATGCGGACACGACGCGCAATCTCAAGATCATCCTGGAAGTCAACAGCACCGTGAGGGAACAGGTCCGCCAGGATTCCCGCGGCAAGATCAAGACTCTGGGACTCCTCGGCGACAAGGTGTTCGACATCAGCGTGGGAACTCCCAAATATCGGACGCTGCACGAGGGCGATACGATTCTCATCGGCCCGTCGATCGATTACGAAGCGGTCGTGCAGCAGGCGTCGGGAGCGATCACGGAAGTCGTCGGACTAACGCGCGATCTGAGGAAAGTCACGACCAGCATCACGAGCGGAGAGGGAACGCTCGGGCAGCTCGTGACGAACCGGCAGCTCTACGATCAGCTGAACCTGACACTCGGACGTACGAGCGCGCTGATGGCCCGTCTCGAGAATCCGCGGGGCACGATCGGACGACTGCTCGACGATCCCGCGCTCTATTACAGTCTGAACCGCGCAGTCTCGTCGGCCGACAGCGTGATCTCGTCGATAAACCGGGGCAGCGGATCGCTCGGAAAGCTTATGCACGATGACACGCTTTACGTGCATCTCGTCAGCATTGTGAATCGCGCGGACGCGCTCGTCGGCAGCATGGCGGGCGGAACCGGGACGATATCGAAGCTGTTCAACGATCAGCAGCTGTACGATCAGCTCGTGAAAACCGTGACTGAGTTGAACCAGGTTCTGATCGATGTCCGTCGCGATCCGAGGCGCTACACACCGGGCATGGTCCAGGTTAAACTATTCTAGGTCGCCGATAGATTATACTGGAATGTGATCAAGACGTACGAACTCGATGTAGCAGTAACGCGCGGTGAAGGCACCGAATCGGAACATCGAGTACACGCTGCCGTCGTCGGCGACGGTGACGAGCTCCTCGGCGCAGCGCGCGATTCGAACACATTCACGTACTGGCGTTCCTGCGCCAAACCCTTCCAGGTAGTCCCCTTTCTCAGCTCCGGCGGGTTCGATGCGCTCGGCTGGGGCGACGAACAGCTGGCAGTGTCCTGCGCGTCGCACGGCGGAGAGCCGGAGCACGTCGCGATCATCGAGAGCATGCTCCACGATATTGGGATGGAGGAAGGCGATCTCGCCTGCGGGCCGCACGATCCCTCTTCGCAGCGGGGGGCGAAGATCGTGAGAGAGTCCGGCGACCGGGCGACGCGCATACACAACAACTGCTCCGGCAAGCATTCGGCGATGCTGGCGATGGCACACCAGAAGGGTTGGCCGACGCGCGGCTACGAGAACAAGGATCACGACGTCCAGCGGGGGATTCTGCACGAGATCGCGCTGTGGACGGGCGTCCCATGCGGAAAGATCACGCAGGCAGTCGACGGCTGCGGAGTCGTCGTGTTCGGAATGACTCTCGAGCGAATGGCCCGCGCGTACTCGCGTTTCGCGGTGGCTGCCGCGCGCGGCGAGGAATACCCGCGCCGAGTGGTGAGCGCGATGAGCGCGCACCCGTT
>JBBQAV010000129.1:0-6588 GCA_038316775.1 Gemmatimonadales bacterium
CATTTCTGAATCGGACGTCGAGCCAGGCGGAATCGAGTGTCGCCGTGCCGGATACCGTTCCCTTGATCTTCGGAAAGAGCGGATTCAGGTACTGCAGCGTGCGCAGGTCGAGCGTCGCCACATCGACGTTGAAGTTGTGGAACGCGGTGAACGCGGGAAACAGGATGTCGAGCTCGCCTTCACCGCGCGCTTCCGTGATCGCGCCCGGGACGTGCGCATCCTCGAAGATGAGTGCCGATTGATCGACCCTGAAATGATTCAGCGGTCCACCGGGCGCTTTCACGGTGCCGGTGATCTTTCCCTGCCAGTCGTATGGAAATGCTTTGCCGTTCAGCGTGCGCAGCAGATCGAAATCGACCGGCGTCGCCTCCATATCCATATTTTTCACGACGAGCACCGGCCCGCCGGTGGAGAACGTCATCTTCCCCAACAGCCGCGAGCGCGTCGTACGAACATTCATGTCGGTCAGGATGTAGTCGAGAAACCTGGGATCCCGCTGGCTCCGGATATCGAGATTCAGCTTGCCTCCTCCCGTCCTCGGCAGCGTCGGGTAAACCCAGGCGACATCGGCCAGCGAAACGGAATCACCCACGACGTGCAGGTAGTATCGAATGGGAAGGTCGCTCCCCCACACGACGCTGCCACGCGCCCGGCCCGTTGATCCGGGCAGATCGAAGTGGTCGCTGTCGAGGAAGATCGAGTCTCCCAGATTGAGCGCCGTACCCGAAACGTTGCGGAACTTGAACGGAGGATCAGTCTCGCTGAAGCTAAGCTTCCTGATCCTGACGAGACGTCCGACGGTGTCGGGGTCGGCGATGCGTGCAAACCCCAGATTGGCCTGAGCCTGCGTCCATCTCCAGGTTCGCGCGAATCCCTCGCGCGTGCGCCTGATCTCGTGATCGGGACGCGAGAGCTCGAACTTTATGGCGCTGTCGCGTTTTGCCCCGCGCAATGAATCGGCCGGATGCCACGGCAACGTCAGGATCAGGCTCGCGTCCCGAACCACTGACGAATCGATCGCGATGTACTGTCCGAATCCCCGCTGGTTTCTCTTCTCCTTCTCGACGCTCGCCGGAAAGATGCGTCTCCAGTTCCATTCGCCGTTCGCGTGCTGCCTGAGGTGCACGAACGGACGATCCGCCTCGAGGTGGCTCAGAAGGATCCGGCGGTCGAAGAGATCTCGCGGATCGTACGAAACCCTGATCGGCCCGGACGCCACGAAGACGGAATCCTCGTCATCGCGAATTTCTACGGAGTCGATCGTCACGCCGTTGAAGAACCCGCCGCTGATGCGCCCGATGTAAACTTTGCCCTTCACGCTGCCTTCGAGCATCGTCGAGATCATACGCCGCACGCGTTCCTGGCCGAATCCCGTGTGCGTGACCCCGATGAAGCTGAGGAACACGATCAGCAGGAGCCCCACCAGTATGACGGCGCTTCCGATCACGATGCGAAGGCGGCGTGTCATCGAGAGCTAGAAAGCCTGGCCGATGGCAAAGCTGAACGTGAGCTTGCTGCGGAGACGGTTGTCCGTCGCGGGCTGGAACGACGAGGGACACGCACCGGCTTGCTGTTTTATGAGCTGGCCCGACGGAGTCGAATCATTAGGGGTGATGGTGACAGGCAAGTTATTGCCGGGGCTCACGCAAATAAGCTCACCACCTTCGCGTGTTGCCTCATAGTAGAGCGGTCCTGCCGGCCGTTGATATGGATTGTATCCGACTGCCGCACGCACCGGCCCCACGGGCGTGAAAGCCGTGAGCTGAATGCCAGGGGTGACTTTGAGCTTGACCCCTCTGAGCGAAGCGCTTCCGCCGCGATTCCAGACTTCGCCCGCGTCAGTGAAGAGGGTGACCTGAAGCACATCGGGCAAAACCGGGCTCCTCAGTCGAAACTCCATGTTGCCAACGACCAGACTGTTGCCGCCCACCGGAACAATTCTTCGCGGCCTTTTGCCCAGGCTGTCCACCAGTACCAATATCGGCTGGTTCGCGGCGTCCAGCACCGTGTCTTGCCTGTACGTCGGTGCGATGTAAATCAGCGAACCAAGCTCGTTCTGCGCGAATCCCCGCACGGTCGTCGGTCCACCCGCGTAGAGTCTCTCCTGGGGCGGAATGAAAGCGGTCCCCGACGCGATGTTGCGGCCGAATACGCTCCCGGCCCGAATGCGGAGCGCCAGCACGTTGCCGCCGCCAGCGTTGATGTACCTCGATGCATCGCCAACCAGCTTGTTGAACTGGAGATCCTTGTCGGAAAAGATCGCAGGCGACGAATGTCTCGCCTCGAGTCTCACGATCGACCCGCGAGTCGGCGAGAGCAGATTGTTCGAGTTGTCGCGTGTGATGGCCAGACTCAAAACCGCCAGACGCTGAGTCTGCTGGATCCTTTCGCGTTCGAGCACATCGCAAAGATTGAACACAGCGCAGAACAACGCCGGCTGCGCCTCTGTGCGCCCGAGATCCATCGAGTAGGTGAGATTGACGGGAGTTCTTGTCTGCCCACGCCAGAGCAGCGACGCAACTCCTCCGATTGCTGTCGTCCTGAGGTAGGCGTTGTACTCGGACACGCGCTGGCTGTATACCGTAAGCGTGGGAACGGTTCTCAGGCCCAGAAACAGCGGCTGTCTCAGCGTCGCCCCGGCGTAATAGTTCAGCCTGTTGCTGAACACGTCCTTCTTCGCCGACGGACAAAGGTTGGGAGCCCAATCGACCGGCCTGCCGATGCCGATCTTCGACACGCGCGTGTTGATATCCAGCCTGCGTGCGCCATTCAGGAAGTTGTAATCCGTGTACTCACCCGTCACCCTGAAGCAGTCGAGCGTTCCATAGCCCGCGCCCATCCGCGCCGCGTGCATCGGCGCCTCGGCCAGATTCACGTGGAGCGTCATGAGTGTGTCCAACGCACTGTCTGGAGTGATCGAGACGTGTTGGTACGCCTCCGTCTGATAGACCGCGCGCTGAGCGTCGATGATCTCGTTCTCGCGGAAAAGCCGCCCCGAATCGAGCCCCATGATGCGGCGTACGATCCTGGTCGGTATCTGCTGCTTTTTCCCGGATAACGGCGTCACTTCGATGTTGATTGCTCTAATCCTCGTTCTCGGTCCCGGCGTCACATCAAGCGTATCCCACGCGGTCATCGTGCTGTCGTTGACCTCGAAGCGATTGGTCGCCTCTGCCCTTGGGTATCCATTGTTGTGAAGCCGCGCACGGACTGTATCGGCCGCGGCATCTATCGCGAACCGGTCGAATCTGCCGCCTTCGCGCACGGGCAGACCTCGCACGATTCGCGCTTTTTCCGGGACCGAATCCAGCCCGCGCACCCCGAAGGACTTGAGTATCACGGGCAGCCCCTCATTGATCTTGAACCTGACCTCGACCGCCCCGGGTGCCAGCTCTTTTACCACGGTATCGACGGTCGCCTTTGGATACCCCCGACGGCGATAAAAGATTATCAGGCGGGCGCGATCGTTCGGGAGCTCAATCCGGTCCAGACAATGTTTGACCGTGAAAGGCAGGTGTAGGTAACGCCTCGCCCAGGCCGAGGGAGTCGTCACGATGGCCTTGGCGAGCTCGGCGTCCGAAAAGGCCTTGTTCCCCTCGAACTCCAACCGCATCACTTCCAGGTCGCCACGCTGGCATTCGATGTCCTGCGCGCGGGCGCTGCTGACCCCAGGAAACGCAGCGAAGAAGGCGATTGCGGTGTAGATCCCGAGCCGTACCCGGGTAAGCTTCACTCTTGCAGCGCGCGAGCGCCGGGCGGCTGGCCGGGGGGCAGCTCGCGTGCGTAGTGCGTCTCTGTCTCCGGCTCGCCACGATCGCCCATGATTCGTTTCGCCGGTGCACTCGGCAAGCGGGGCAAATCACCCTGCGGGACGAGAGGTGTGCGCTGGATTAAGAGTTGCACAATGTAGAACCCGGCCAAACCGGCAGCGACGCCGACGCCAATGGCTGGCAGTAGATCCTTGGCGCCAAGTTGGCGGCGATAATAGTAGTCTGCGCTCACGGTGAGGCCTAGTTCGGGGTGCGCGAAAGTTCTCGTATTTCGCCCCTTCATGTCAACCGTCAGAGCACACACATGCGGCGACTATTTCTCCTCGTATTACCCGCGATACTCGGCTGCGGCGGTGGTGGTGAATCTGCGCCTGCCCGCCGAACGATCATCGACTCGCGCGACACGTACGATCCGAGATCGATGGATCCTGCCCTCTCCACCGATGTTCCGACGGGCCGAGCCGTCGCCTACGTATTCGATGGGCTCACGCGCTTCACGCCCGATGCGAAAGTTGTTCCGGGGCTTGCGAAATCGTGGGATGTAAGCGCCGATGGTATCACCTACACATTCCATCTTCGCAGCGGCGTGAAGTTCCACGACGGACGGCCTTTCACCGCGAAAAACGTCGTCGCGACGTATCTGCGCGTACTCGATCCCAAAACAAAGGGCGGACGCGGCTGGCCACTCTATCCGATCAAAGGCGCTGAGGACTTCGCTGCCAGCAAAGCGCAATCGATGGCCGGCCTCGCCGCACCGAACGACACGACTGTCGTGATCACGCTCAAGGAGCCGTTGGCGATTTTTCCGAAGATGCTGGCGATGCCAGTAACGTCGATCGTACCGGACAATCCGCCCGCCGACTTCGGGCAGAAACCAGTCGGCACCGGGCCATGGAAGTTCGTCGAGTGGAGACACGACGATTACCTGCGCTTCGCCAGGAATCCCGACTATTTCGATGGCGCGCCAAAGTCCGACTCGCTGATGGCGCGCATCATCCCGGAAATGAGCACGGCCACCGCTGAATTCGAGGCTGGGAATGTAGATGTTCTGACGGTTCCCACCGAAGCAGGAAAAGCGTGGGAAGCGGATCCGGAGAAGAAAAAGCTTCTCACTTCCGCGCCCGCGCTCCGTTTCTGGTACGTCGCGATCAACGTCACGCGCGGACCCCTGACCGATGTTCGCGTCCGGCAGGCGCTCAACTACGCAGTCGATGTGAACACCACATTAAGCGTGATCATGGCAAACCGCGGGACCGCGGCGAACGGTGTCATACCACCGAGCCTCGGCGGGTACGACGCGAGCCGCAAAGGATATCCGCACGATGTCGCGAAAGCGAAGCAGCTTCTCGCGGCGGCCGGCCATCCCAATGGAATCGACGTTGAGCTCTGGTCCGCTACGACCGATTTGTCGCCCCGGATCGCCCAGACCGTCCAGGCGAATCTCGCCGAGGCGGGCATCCGCGCCAAGATCATTCAGCGCGATGCGTCGTCGATGCGCGAAGCGGCGCGCAAAGGGCAAACGGATCTCGCGCTCAAGGAATGGTGGGCCGACTACCCGGACGCCGAGAACTTCCTGTACCCGTTGCTTCACAGCAAGAACAAAGGGCCCGGCGGCAATGTCTCGTACTACTCGAACCCGCATTTCGACACGCTCGTCGATCAGGCCCACCGCGAGCAGGACGAATCGAAGCGCAATTCGCTCTACAGCGAGGCGGACAAGCTCGAGTTCGATGACGCGCCGATGATCTTTCTTTTCTTCTACAAGGACATGTACGCCGTCCAGCCGTGGATAAAGGGCTTCGCCGTGCCCGCCGTGTTTAACGGCCAACGCTGGACCGACGTGACGATCAGCAAGTAGAAAGTGTTCTCTTTCATCGTACGGAGACTGCTGCTCTCGATTCCGACCCTGTTCGGAGTCCTTGTCGTCGTTTTCCTGCTGCTCTATGTCGCGCCCGGCGACCCCGTGCAGGAGATGGTCGGCGAGCGAGCTGATGCCGAGACGATCGCCCGGCTGAGAAAGGAGCTCCACCTGGACGAGCCGCTTCTCAAGCAGTTCACGTTCTACACGAGCGGCGTGCTGCGCGGCGATTTCGGCAACTCCTACATCACGCAGCGGCCGATCATCACCGACATCCGCGAGCGCTTTCCGAAGACGCTGCTCCTCGCCGGCTCCGCGATGCTTCTCGCTTCGATTCTCGGAATCACGCTCGGCGTCCTGAGCGCGCGAAATCCCGGCGGCTGGTTCGACCGGCTCGGACTGGGAATCGCTTATCTCGGAATCTCTTTCCCCGTCTACTGGGTGGGGCTCATCCTCATTCTGGTATTCGCGGTGATGCTCAAGTGGCTCCCTCCCTCGGGCTACGGCGGCATCAAGTATCTGATTCTTCCCGCATTCGCGCTCGGCTCGCGCTCCATCGCGTTTCTCGCGCGTGTGACGAGGTCCGCAATGCTCGACGTTCTGGGCGGCGATTTCGTGCGCACCGCGAGGGCAAAGGGATTGACGGAGCGCGTCGTCGTGGTCCGCCACGCTCTCAGGAATGCGCTCATTCCAATCATTACTGTGCTCGGCCTCGACTTTGGGTATTACCTCACGGGCAGCATTCTCACCGAGACGATTTTCAGCTGGCCGGGCCTCGGACGTTACGTGGTCAATGCCATCACGCGACGCGATCTGCCCGCGATCCAGGGCTCGGTGCTCTTTCTGAGCGTCGTTTTCGTCATGGTGAACCTCCTCACCGATCTCGCCTACGCAAAAGCGGACCCCCGCGTAGCGTACTCCTAAGCTCCGCGATGACTACGAAGGAAGAACCGGCGCCCG
>JBBQAV010000130.1:0-6533 GCA_038316775.1 Gemmatimonadales bacterium
TTCCTGGAGATCGCGCAGGCAGCGATATGACCTGTCCACCGCGCGCTCGCGCGCGGGGTGGCCGTCGTTGTACAGGGCCATCGTGGAAACGGCCTGCCCGAACGAGACTAGAAAGCGAACCGGATCACTCATTTGTCGGGCGCCGGGCGAGATTGTTCGCGCGGCCGCGCGACCTTGGCGCGTACCTCGGGCTTTTTGCTCTGCTCGGCGAGCCTGATCACGGATTGCGTGGATGGATCATCGCGCCAATAGGTCGCGATCATGTTCAGAGCCGCCAGCATCTCGGGGGTCGACGGACGCAGCTTAGTCCTCCTCGACCAATTGGTCTCCGTCGCGACATAGCCGAGAAGCCAGGCCAGTATTTCCGGGGTTCTCTTTTGGGCGATGATCCTGATGCCCATCGTGCGCAGCTGTGGATCCAGCTCGCCCCGGTCGACGCGGTGCTTGATGAGCGCGACGCCGGCTGGCGGACACCTCTCCTGCGCGACGGTAAGGCCTGAGAACACCACTCTGTCATCGGCATCCGAGAGCGCGCCCATTATGGTCTCGTCGCGGTCTGCCAGGTTGCGCAGCAGTAATCTCACCGCCTCGCGGCGGACCAGGGGATCATCGTCGTCGAGGTACGCACGCACGGAAAACCCGGATGGAAGGTTGCCGAATCGTCCGAGCAGCGCGAGCAGCTCGCGCCGCATGCCGGCAGGGGCATCGGGAATCCGCGCTGCTACCGCGATCCCAGCCTCGTCTCCAAGCGCTTGCAACAGATCGTAAAACTGAGTTCGAAGCTTGGCGTCGTCGAACATCAACGCAGCGGCGAGAAGCGTCTGCGCTGATTCGATTCCGATCCGATTCACGAAGCGCGTAACCAGCGGAACGTTCACACGCTGTTGCTCGAGCAGCGACTCCAGGATTCGCTCGCCTCTCAGGAACTCCCAGACCGGCATTCCCGCCTCGGCCGTCGGCGCGCGCTCGACAATGTCCAGCAGGAGCTCCGCACGTCCGGCTTGGCACAGATCGACCATCGCGGCGCGAATCTGCGGGCCCATTGCGCCTACTTCGACAGCGATCTGGACCATCCGCTCCGGCTCGCATTCAGTCGCCACTGCATATGCCGGTGCCCGATCCGTCGTGCTCCTCAGACTGGACATCCCCTCCAGCACCTGCCGGTATGCTTCCGGATTCGGGTCGTCGAGAGTCCAGTCATCCACGAGTCGCCTCATCACATCGCGGATGGTGGGATCCGTTTTCGCGCGCGGCTCACCGCCAGATGACGGATGGTTTGCGAGCTTCAACAACATCCGCAGCATGGAATGTGAGACTGTCTGTCCTTCCGCGGCCGATGCAGCCTTCACGAGGTCGATGACGGCTTCGACCGTGACTCCCTGCGATGCGTCGAGGAGGAATCTCCGCCTCTGAGCTTTGTCGCCGCCCATCTCCAGAAGCCGCTCGAGGGTGGATTCCTTGAGCGACCCGACCAAATGCGAGACGCGCCGCTGCAATCCGAGCGCCTCCGGACCCTCCGCCGTCTTCAACTCTTCACCGATCTGGAGCAGGTAGCCGACAATGACCTGATCGTAGGCTTCTTCGCGCTGATGCTCGTCGATCGCCCGCGCGACGGTCGCCGGCTCGAGAGAAGTGTTGTCGTCCTGATCCTTCCCCTTCAAGGATGGATCAGATGCGTCCGAAACGAGAGCTGCCCGGGCGAGCCCGATCCAGAGCTGTGTAGCGCGCCCCGCGCCCATCTGGTCCGGTTTGCGGGCCTCCGCCGTCTCGTCGTCTTCGATGAGCTGCAGGCGATCGTATGTTAGCTGGAAGAAGCGCACGTGCGGCCACAGTTGACCAACGCGCTCGATGTCGAGACCAATCGGCTTGCCCGATCTCGCGGGGTCAATCGAGAGCGCGGCCAGTGCTTCCCCAAGCTCCTCGCGCCCGATGCCGCGCACGAACTTCACGGCTCCTATGTGATGATCGTGCAGGCGCTGCGCCAACTCCTTGAGCACCGGATTCAGCGGATCGGTCGCGACTCCCTCGATGATGAGTTGGCGCCGCGCGACGCCGATAGACATCGATTCCCGATCTCCGACAAACAGCGTCGCGACACGATTTGCGACACCATCCACGGCTACGTCGAGCAGCGGGTGGCTCTGGGGATAGATCGCGTGCTTGTTGAGGGTGATCGAAAGCTCGACCAGGAAATCGGCAAGGTCGCGCGACAGCGTGGCTACGCCCGCCCCCTGAGCGGGGGCCGAAGGTGCTGCTGGACCGGAAGGCGCGGCTGGCTGTGACGGGTTCGTCATGGGTGAGGCGAAATTATACGCCTCAAGGCAGAGCGAAGGTTGGGAAGGTGTCGCAGCAGCAGGATTTCAATACTCAACTTGGTCTCTCCCGCCCGCAATGTCGAAGTTGCGGCGGTAAGGGGCTAATTTTTTACGATGTCAGCTGACACATACACGACGCGTTGGCGGGTGTTGGCGTTACTCGGTTTTGCCGAGTTATTGGGGATGTCGCTCTGGTTCTCCGCCAGCGCGGTCACGCCCCAGCTCCGCTCGATCTGGGGACTCACCGTCACGGAAGGCGCCTGGCTGACGACAATCGTCCAGCTGGGATTCGTCTGCGGAACGGCCGTCGCCGCCATCCTGAACCTCGCCGACGTCGTCCCGGCAGCGAGGTTATTCAGCATCTCAGCGCTGCTGGGCGCGGCGGCCAACGCTGGAATCCTGGCCGCGCCCGGCTATCCCGGCGCACTCGTGCTGCGCTTTCTGACTGGGTTCTTTCTCGCGGGCGTCTATCCGCCGGCGATGAAGATGACCGCCACCTGGTTCCGCTCCCAGCGCGGGCTGGCGATTGGCGTGATCGTCGGCGCGCTGACGGTCGGGAAGGCCATCCCATATCTCCTGCGCGGACTGCCGCACGTCGGATTGCGTCCGGTGGTCCTCACAACCAGTGCCGGTGCCCTCGTCGCCGCGATCCTGGTCGCGATTGGATATCGCGACGGTCCGTATCCCTTCGCCCCGCGTCCATTCTCATGGGGTCAGGTCGGAGACGTTGTGCGCGTCAGAGAATGGCGCCTCGCGACGGGCAGCTATCTCGGCCACATGTTCGAGCTGTACGCCTTCTGGACGTGGATCCCCGCGTTCCTGGCGGCGAGCGTCGCTGCTGCCCACGGCGGTGGATTCAGGGCGCCGAGACTGATTTCCCTCCTGGCCTTTACCACCATTGCGATCGGGGGCTTCGGATCGGTATGGGGCGGTCTGTTCGCCGACAAGCGGGGGAGGGAGAAGCTCGTCTCGATTTCGCTCCTGATGAGCGGCAGCTGCTGCCTGCTCAGCGGCGTTTTGTTCGGTGGACCGATCTGGGTGCTGGGCGCACTGGCAATGACGTGGGGATTCTTCGTCATTGCCGACAGCGCGCAATTCAGCACGCTTGTAACGGAATCGGTCCCTGCACACACAGTGGGGACGGCGCTCACGATCCAGACGTCGCTCGGATTTCTGCTGACGATGCTGCCGATGCAGATCGTCCCGCTGATCGCGCAGCACATCGGTTGGCGCTGGGCCTTCGCGATCCTTTCTCTGGGACCGGTCGCCGGAATCGCGGCGATTCGACGATTGGCCGCCCTGCGAGCGGGAGCCACCGGACGCGCTAACTTATCTCGCTCTGCGTGAACCCTCTACACTGGAATCCGCCATGCCCATGATCAAGGAGTTCAAGGATTTCCTGCTGAAGCAGAATGTCGTCGCGCTGGCGCTTGCGGTCGTCGTCGGAACCGCGCTCAACACGCTCGTAAAAGCGGTGGTGGACGACTTCATCATGCCCATCATCGTCGTGATCGGCCCCGGCGGCGATTGGCAGACTGCGACGTGGAACGTCGGCCCCGTGAAGTTCGGACTTGGCGACTTCATCGCCGCGACGATCAACTTCGTAATCATCGGATTCGTTGCGTGGCGCATCTCGAAGATCTTCATCAAGCCCGAAGCGGAGACGCCCAAGAGGATTTGCCTTTATTGCCGCATGACTGTCGATCCGGCCGCGACGCGTTGTCCGCATTGCACGAGTCAGCTGGCGGTCTGACCGCCTTTACTGCGCGTAGCCGAGCGCAGCGCGAATCTGGGAGAGAAGGGTCTCGCCAGTGAACGGCTTCTGGAGGTAGGGCGTGTGATCGCCTTTGTCCCTGAAGATCTCATCCTTCGGATAACCGGACATGAACAGGACGCGAACTCCGGGGCTCAGCTCTCTTAGCTCCTCGACCATGCCGCGTCCTCCGAGATTGGGCATCTCCACATCCGTAAGCACCAGATCGATCTCACCCACATGGCTCGCCGCGATGCGCAGGGCAATCGCCCCGTCGGATGCTTCGAGTACCCGATAACCCTTTTGCGTCAGAATCTTCTTCGTAAGTACCCTGACGGCAGCCTCATCCTCGACAAGGAGAATCGTCTCTGCGACACGCGGCGCTTTTTCCGCGACGCGTCCCGGTTTTTCGGCGGCGGTTGGTCTCTTCTGCAAGCTCGCCTCGGCAACGACCGCGTCGAACGGTTCGAGCCTCGACGATGCGAGTAGCTGGCGCGCGAGGATGGACGCGCGACGCGATGCGCGTTGAATCTCTTCCAGCTCCCCCGCGCTGCCGGGATCCTCTCCTATCGAGGCGAGCAGGAACTCGGTGTTGATCTGAATGACGGTAAGCAGGTTGTTCAGGTCGTGCGCGACGGCGCTGGCCGTTCTGTTGGCTTGCTCGAGGTCGTGATTGGTTGCGGCGAGATCGACTTTGGTAGCTTGATCGTGCTTTGCCGAGCGACGCTTGGTTTTCTTCAGATCGGTTGCCTCGTTCTGCTGCTGCAATGAGTGTCCGGCAGAGCGTTGCAAGCTTACGACCACTGCGCGGCTATATTGCGTTGACGAATGCCAAACGGACCGACAACGGCTGATTACGAGACGATGATAGAGTCCGCCCCCGAGGCGATCATCGTCTATACGCCTGAGAAGTTTCTATTTCTCAATGAGTTCGCGGCGTCGCGACTCGGATCGGACCCGGTATCCCTGCTCGGACGTTCAATTATGGAATTCGTCCATCCCGACTCGACCGGCGCCGTCATACAGCGGCTGAGCCAGCCTCCCGGGGACCGCGACCCGGCCGAACCACTCGATGTTCGGTTTGTCTCCAGAGACGGAACGGTGATACCGGCCGAGATCGTGTCGGTCCCCATCGTATTCGAGGGGCAACAGGCATTCCTTGGGCTGATACGAGACACCACTCGGAGGGTGTCGATCGAGAGCGCATTGCGCGAGAGCGAGGAGAAATTCAAGACTGCCTTCATCGAGTCTCCGCACGGGATGGCGTTCGTTGGTCCTCACGGAGGGTTCGTCAAAGTCAACCGCGCCCTCTGCGAGATGCTCGGCTATACCGAAGAGGATCTGCTGCAGAGGGGATTTTCGGAAGTAACTCACCCCGACGATGTGGGCACGGACCTGGACCAGTTGCGCCGCCTCGTCACCAAGGAGCTCCGCAGCTACACCCGGATCAAGCGCTATATCCGGAAGGACGGAGGGATCATCTGGGTTTCGCTCGCCGTCTCCGCGATTTACGATGCTTCCGGCCTGCCGCTCTATTTCATCGGCCAGATGCACGACATCACGATTCAACGCGCGATGGAAAATGAGAGGGCGAGCGCCCAGCGTCGCGCAGGAATAACCGAAACCACGATTGCCGTTGCCCACGAGCTGAACAACGTGCTGACCGTGCTGATGATGAACGCGGAGCTGCTTGCCGAAGACGCGCCGGAGGGAGAGATGGCTCAAATCGCGTCGGAGATTCTCACGGCGTCGAACAGGATCTCGTTGACCGTGCAACGCCTGCGCAACGTCGGCAACCCTGTCGCCATCGAATACCTCGGAGAGAAGAAGATGATCGATTTGTCGCAAAAGCCCTCGAGGAAGCGGCCGAAAAAGCGCAAATAGAGCGAGACCTGGCGATACCCGCTCTAGCTCGAAAAAACGGACGTTCTTACATTAGGCCTGCATGCCAAAGCCTGATGAGGCGCCGCTCGTCGGCCGGAGCGCGGAGCTTGCGCTCCTGTCGAAGACGATCGATGAAGCGGCCCAGGGTGCGGGCCGCTCGGTCTTCATCGTAGGCGAAGGGGGAATCGGCAAAACGCGGCTCGCCGCCGCCGCGGCCGAACGTGCTGCCAAGCGGGGATGGAGCGTCGTGGTGGGGCGCGCATACCCGGTGGAGAGCGGAGTCCCATATGCGCTCTTCTCCGACGCTCTGCTCCCGCTCGTACGAAAGCTGGATCCGGCCACGCTGTCGGTTCTCACTCGAGGCGGGGCATCGGACTTTGGCTATCTGTTCCCGAATCTCGGAACGGGCGAGAGTCGCGATCGCGCGTCGGCTGGCGCTGACCCCGCGGAGGTAAAATCGCGTCTCCTCTGGAGCTTCACCCAGTTCCTCGGACGCCTTGCCGCCAAACAGCCTCTCTTCATCGTGCTCGAGAATCTGCAGTGGGCAGATGCGTCCTCGCTGGAGCTGCTCCACTTCCTCG
>JBBQAV010000131.1:0-6507 GCA_038316775.1 Gemmatimonadales bacterium
CATATATGATGGAGTGGCGGAGTTGCTTCGACTACAGGTCATAAGGCCGGATCCCGGGTCGCCTCCGATCGCTAGCTAGGATGTTGTGGGCGCCCGTAGCTCAATTGGATAGAGCATCTGACTACGGATCAGAAGGTTGGGGGTTCGAGTCCCTCCGGGCGCGTTGGTTAATAAAGCACCGTTAGCGATTACGCTAAGGTGCTTTTCCATTATGCGCCTGGTCGAGATTAAAGAGCCGACAATTAGTTGTCAGCTGATACCCAGCTGGTCTTCCTTCACAACGGCCCATCCACCCGGCCTTCGCACAAGCGTCAAGAGCACCGTTTCGTAATCAACAGGTTGCCGCTTGCTAGGTGAGTTCTGATAAATGGTGGCTGTGACGCTCGCAGTATCGCCAACGATGATCGGCGCGGAAAGGATTATGTGCGTGCTGGTTCCGGACATTGCGCACGGCGGCTGTCCGTCGGTGCAGCTCGTGACGTCGGCGTACCGCCGTACCGAAGCCGAAAGAACCTTGGCCAATCTCTCAGTGTGAGCAGCGGGCCGAAGTTTGCCAACGCCGGGGTGGGATGGTGCGTGACCTTGAGCGCCTTCCGCGGGATCGATCGAGACGCTGCCCTTGTTGTACTGATGGGCAAGCATGGTACGAGCCGCTGCAACCTCGATGGCCACGCGATCGGTACTACTCTGCGCTCTGATCGCGCTCACCGGATAAACCAACGCGATGCAAGCCGCCAAAACCCAAAGTCTGTGCATTGTGAGTCTCCTCTGCCAGCTCATCGGCATTCATCTTCCATGTAATACGCTGTTGGGTGGTTGAATCCCCGTAAATGCGCCGCCTCATGGATCATCGCTCGCGCAACGTTATCATCGGTGCTAAATGAAAGCGCAGTAACGTGAATAATTTGCGGATCTACCGTTCGGTGGGCATCACCGTAATAGCCTGCAGGAGGATCGACCCAGTATTTCGCGTTTCCGCTATATATTCGTTCAAACGCAAGATTGATGATCCATTCGCACTCGGAGTCATTCGAACCGTTGTGATATCTTGCCGCGATCGCATTGATTGTTCGCTGCGCTTCCTCGCTGGTTAGGGGCCGATCATGACATGTATCTGAGATCGGCCCGCATCCAGTTCCGGTGCCATCATACGTAAACGCTGGCGCTCCCGATACCCTCACTGGCTCCACGACGTTGCCAGCCCGATCGGAGCATGAAGCCAGAGTTACCAGAGCGAGCCCGAATGGCCCCCAACACAACACACTCCACATCCTAGCAAGCAGCCTTCGCCTTTTGCTCCAACCCACAATTCCGATCGCATAGAGAACGCCCCTTGAGAATGATCACCAAAGGTCTGACTGGCTACTGCTCCCGGGGAACACGCCGTTTCATCGGAGATCGTAGCAGTCCCTGACGACACCGCCAATGTTCGCCGAGTGATTCCACTCATACAATGTCTGTTTCTTATCACCGACTGCCATTTCTCTTTCAGCTCAGCGGTCGCGGGGGCGGTCGTCGGCCTGACGTCGGTCATCTGGATGTAAATTCAGCCCTTGCTGAGAAAGCTTCTCGTCGGCTCTTGAACCGGCGGTCATTCACAGGCCGCTCGTGGTTGTCAGAAACTTTAACTCCAGCTCCGCGTCGTTTTTCCCCGCGTTAAGGGCGGGACCGGTCTTTACTGGGTGCCGGCGGCGTGAACTCCGGAATGTTCTCGCGATAGAACGTCAGCCGTCTCTGGAATTCCTCGTTCGCCGGATCCAGGTCGGCAGCCAACGCCAAATCTCGGAACGCTTGCGAGAAGTAAGCAGATTTGGCCTCGCCGGTCGCCTCTTGTCCCAGATCGTATTCCACCCCGGCACGTTCATACAGGGCGTCCGTGTCCTGAGGGTTCTGGGAAAGAGCGGCGTTGAAATCCTCGAGCGCATCCGCATTCTGATCCGAGCGCGCGAAGTACGACCCTCGCTCGTAGCGGAATTGCGAGAGGTTTCCAAATGCAATCGCGCGGTTATACGCCTCAATCGCGTCTCCTTTTCTATCCGCTCTCTCGGCGACGCGGCCTTCGTCCCAGTCCACAAACCCTCGAAGCGCCTTTATCCGCGGATTCCGCTTCGCGAACGGAGCAGACTCCTCGGCGAACGCTGCCATAGCCTCATACGAGCCGCCCCACCGGGGCACCAGCGAGCGCATGTGGGCCGATCTCACCTCGTAGCTGTACGGCTGGATCTTGAGCGCTTCGTCGAGGAGATTCCTGGACGCGTTTACATTGCCCTGTGACCGGGCGAGCCAGATCATCTGCCGGTAGGCGACGATGGAATTCGGCGCGAGCGCTACCGCTGCGGCGAAGTCGGCCACCGAACGCTTGAAAAAAGCGGCCATGCGTCGGAACTGGTCAAGGCGCGTCTCCTGCGCAAGGCTTTCGCCGCGCGCCTGCCATCCTGACGCCATGAAGAAGGTTCCTCGCGCCAGGAGTGCCGGAGCTGATTTCGGGCGTCGCTGAACCCATGCATTGAGCAAGGGCTCCAACGACGGAACCGCCACATCGAATGCTTCGTACGCGTCGAAGAGACGGTACTCGAGCCGGTAGTCGGCCAGAGCACTGTCAGCGTACGCCGCGAGGATTCGGTCGAGCTCGTCGAAGGATCGGCCGGTCAGGAGCCGACGCACCGCAAGGCGATCGACGGTCTGCGTTGGATACCCAAAGTCCTCCGTCTTCGCGCCTGGGGCTAGCGGCAGCAGCACTGAGATGACTTCGGTGGACGTGCTCGGGTTCGACGCCTGGGGGGCGGGGTCATCCGGCCTGGCTGATGCTGGCGCGATTGCTCTCGCAGACGCTGCCGCGGCTGTTTTTCGACCGCGAACATCGCGCAGCGTGGTGCCGAGAGCCAATGGCTTGCAAACCGGTCCTTCGACCACGGCCAGAGTGCTGTTGCCGTCGTTCCGTCCCGACAGCGAACAAGTCTCGATCCCGAGATCATGCGACGCCGACGCGCGCCAGCCATGCTCGTCGGCGCTCTCAATGTCGAGCGTGACTCCGCGCGGAAGCGTCAGAGAGACGATGGTGGACTGGTCCGCGGAGTACCGGAGATTCGTCGCATAATAGACATCTTCGGCTGCGGCGAGATCACTCAGCGCCGTCCGCATCTCCTCGCCGGACCTCGTGGGTCTGGCGCGCCCGCACGCCAGCAGCGAGAGAGCGAGCAGTATGGGGACCGACGTGCGTCGCGAGGGGGATCCGAATCTGTTCAGACTACCTGGCATCCCGCGCTCCCAACCGGTGATCTATCGGTCCGCTCGTACGGCACCGAGCTGAGGAAATGCCGCGCGGCGCCGCTACCATCTGGACGCCGACGCCCAATGCGCCGCAACCGACGGGCGGGCGCCATTGGGGAGTGATGGTTTTGCGACCTATCGTCGCGCGCAGGAGTCGCTCCGGAATGCTCGAATCCGTGGAAAAAAGAAACCCCCCGCCGAAAGCGGAGGGGTTCTCTTGCGTCCAATCAGACACTCCCAGGGAAAAGGTCCCAGGGAATTATTGGGTGCCGCTCTTTACCTGATTCCGATACGCCTCGCTCGCGAAGATCGCTATCTCGACTCGGCGATTCTGTGCTCTTCCCGCGTCCGTGTCGTTCGGTTGAATGGGCTCTGACTCGCCCTTACCGGTCGTCCGCAAACGGCTCGCTGGAACGCCGAGCGTCTGGAGATAGTTACCCGCTGCCAAAGCCCTGCGCTGCGATAGATCCTGATTGTAAGAATCCGTGCCCACGCTGTCGGTGTGGCCTACGACCAGAATATCCGAGTTTGGATACTTCTGGAGGCTGTTTGCAAGCACCTGCAGATTGCTCCGTCCGTCCGGAAGGATCTCCGTCGAGTTGAACGGAAAGAGAATTCCGGAAGCAAACGTGACCGCGATGCCTTCTCCCACACGCTGGATCGTCGCGCCAGGAATATTCTGCTCCAACTCCTTCGCCTGCTGATCCATCTGATGGCCGATGATCGCGCCGGCTGCCCCGCCAACTACGGCACCGATTATCGCGCCGCGTGCCGTTGAGCCCGTCTGATTTCCAATCACTCCGCCAACCGCGGCGCCTGTCGTCGCTCCGATAACCGCCCCGCGCTGCTTCTGGCTCATGCCAGCGCAGCCATTCAGCACCAATGCGCCCGCGACGAATAGTGCGCCCAAGGCACGCGTTGATCCCTGTGTAGTCATTATGTGTTTCCTCATAGTGCTCCCTCGAAAGTGTCCGCAAGAACCTTTACAAGTTGGGTGCCACGTAGACTCTCGCTGGATTCGATCACCCCGAGATCCCCGCTTAGAACCCCTGTCCGAGCCTTCCCGTGAATTTCCACGATCCGCGGGTGTCGATCGGGCGAGTTACGCCCAATCCCAACGCGCCGTTGAAGAACGTGAGCAGGAATTCGGCTGAAGCGCGAACACCGTTCGTGGGACGCGAGATTGGAACCAGCAATCCGGTCGTCGTATCCGTCGTCGCGCCCAGCTCGAGCAGCGCGCGCTGAGCAGCGGGACCCGACACTTCGGTCCATCCGGCGTGAATCCCGGCTGCCAGGCCAGGTGCAATTCCGGGCACTATCAGCCGACTCGGGAGATGAATCGGCGCGCGGAGAAAGGGGAAGGTGTATCCGACGACAGCTCGACCGAGCGCGGCACGGTCTCCGGCGAATTCCTTGTAGTCATACGCGGATAATCCCTCTCCCCGGCCGATCTCGAACATCGCCTGCGGAACCGGCGCGCCGAAGAGCGTGCCGCCGTCGGCGCGAGCGAAGAGCTGGAAGGGTCCGAACTCCCGGCGCGCCGCCAGGCGCCCCTCCAGCCGTTGCCAACGGATGCTGCCGTCGGCACGCTCATAGCTGAGTCTCATCCCAACCCCGCGATCGACAAACAACCCGCTGATCTCTGGATTGAATTCGAGCGTAGTCGCAGTCCGCAGATAATTCCCCTCGCGGATGCCTCGATTCGGTCGGAAGCCGCCGTTCGTGGCGACATACAATCCCTTCGAGATATGCTGTTCCACCGCCCTGTCGCGCCCCGGCCCCACCTCGAGCCGAATGAGCGAGCGCTGCTGGAGGCCGAGCGTACGACTCACCGACGCAGTAGCGCTGGCACGATCGAGATAGTCGAAATCGTCGATGCTTCCCAAAAGCGCGGAGAGTGTCGCGCCCCAGGAGAACGGAAGCTGGAAGTCGTTCGTGTGCGCGAGAGATCTCTCAGCTCGCAACCCGGTCGTCGTACGGCCGCGCCGCCGTTCAACGCCGAGCATTCCTCGCGCTGTTTGTTCTGCCCAGGCCCACCCCACTGAGCCGTGAACGACGGTAGCGCCCGTGGACTTACCAAATTCCCTTTCTGCGGCGAGTCCGGTGAATAAACCCTCGATGCGATTGAAGCGGATCACCTCGCCGAGTGCGCGCGGGCGAAAGCGAAACGCCCGCGTGTCTCCAACAGTGCGCCATTCCTCAGGGGCAAGATCGTCGAACTGGCCATAGTAGACGTCGCTGCTGGCGGCGCCGATCGGCTTCTCCCACCCCTTGTACCGGTCCTGACTCGCGGCGGAGGCGAACGTGAGATTATGTCGCACGCCAGGTGGAGCGACCGGGCCCGTCCATGAAGAATCGTTAGGCCGGTAGTCGTTAAATCGTGAGACGATGCGCAGGATGCTTCTGAAGTCACCAAAGAGCGCGATCCGCGCCTGGAGTTCCGCGCGTTGAAAGGCGGGCAGCCAGTATTGGCCATCCACTTCGACGTTCACGAGCTCGACGAATGATGCACCGCCCACGCCCGGCAAGCGGCTTCCGGATTTCAACGTCACCTTTCCGTTGCGCACTTCCACGAGGCGGCCGCGCATCCTCACTATCTGCTTCCAGTCGGCATCGAGGTACATCTCGCCGAAGAACAGGATCGCGTCGCCAGGAGGATTCGGACGCGGCGAAACGCGGACACGGACGATCGGGATTCTGCGGCCGTTCGAAAAAAGAGTGACGGCGGTGTCGCCGCCTGCAAACTGGTAATACGTATCGCGATTTGTGACGAGCGGATGGATGGCGATGCTCTGACTCGTCCCGCTTACCGTCTTGTTGGGATCGCTGGCCGATGTGACGCCGAGCTGAAGGCGATTGCCGTAGAGCGTGGGGATGGTCCAGCCCCCAAAGAAGCTCATTAGCGAGAACGAGGGAGCGACGGCCTGGTGGCGGTAACCAATGACGCGCTGGTCGTAGCGGTCAGGCGCGCGCCAGCGCACATCGCTTGCGACCTGCTCCAGCTGGACCGTGCGTTCGCGCCCTCCGGAATCGAGCACCACGAGCGACATCTCCGTTTCGACGCGCGCACGGTATGCTCGAAGTCGTCCGGGGATGAGCGCATTTACGCGCGCGGCCTCCGCCAGCAGAGTGGAGAGGGCCGCGGAAGAGTCCGTGGGCGGCACCACGATTGGTGCCTGCCCGACGATCTGTCCGAAACTCGGGCTGCTTGAGACGCCCGAGAGGAGCATGACGCAA
>JBBQAV010000132.1:0-6449 GCA_038316775.1 Gemmatimonadales bacterium
GTAGCCAATGGCCGTCAAAGCCGACGGCCCTCGGCAGGTATTCTTCAGTGGCAGTTGTTCGTGGAGATGAAGCTAGAGCCGCCTGACCAACCGTCCGAGGAGAAGAAGGACGATCGCTCCAAGAGTGGCGATCCCGATCGAGCGAAAGTCAAACTCGCCAGCAGCTACCTGCCCCCACCCGAAGAACCTGGTTCCAAGCCAGCCACCGATAAACGCGCCGACGATTCCGAGAAGAATCGTGATGATGCAGCCGGAAGGGTCCCGCCCTGGCACCAGAAATTTCGCCAGGGTCCCGGCGACGAGGCCGAGAAGAATCCAGTATAGCCAGAGCGGCAAACCCTTGTCCTGCCCGAAGCGAGTGCTGCGCTAGGGAACGCGCGGCGCGCCGCGGCCCCTCGTTGCCATCCTGTAGATCCAGAGGAAGATGAGCGCGCCCACGATAGCGAGGATGATGCTCTGAATCGAGAATCCGTTCAGTGGCGTGCCGGTGAGCGTGTTCCCGAGGAAGCCACCAATGAACGCACCTATGATTCCGATAATGATGGTAACGATGATGCCGCCGGGGTCATTGCCCGGCATGATGGCCTTGGCGATCGCGCCTGCGATCAGTCCAAGAACGATCCATGCGAGAATTCCCATCTTCCCTCCAGTATGGGTTTTACGTCAGCCGACAGGAAAGAACATCGGTGCCAGCGACAGGTGCAACCAGCGTACCATGGATGGTCTCACGTAGCGTCACACCTGCAACCCGGCTAGGATACGGCTGAATGGCTGCCGCCGCAACCCAACCACACGAAGACGACATTCTGGGCAAGGCATACGACCGCAAACTGATGCGTCGTCTGCTTGTTTACACCCGCCCATACCGCACTCTAATGTACGGAGCCTTTGCGCTCCTCTGCGTGGAAGGGGGCATCCAGGTCGTCGGGCCGCTGCTGACAAGGCGTGTGATCGACGTCGCGGTGCCCACGCAGAACATGCACATCGTAGTGATCAGTACCGCGCTATTCTTCCTCGCCCTGCTGACCGAATTCGTCACATCGTACGGTCAGACCTGGCTCACCAGCCTCCTGGGCCAGCGCGTGATGCGCGACCTGAGGATGGAGATCTTTCAGCATCTCCAGCGGCTCTCGGTCGCTTTCTTCGACAGAAATCCGGTCGGCCGGCTGATCACCCGAGTGACGTCGGATGTCGAAACGCTCAACGAGCTGTTCACGGCCGGCGTAGTCTCGGGGCTCGGAGACCTCTTCACGCTGGTTGCGATCAGCGTTGCGATGCTGATTATGGATTGGCGCCTGGCACTCGCGTCGTTTGCGGTGATCCCTTTCGTGGTGATGGTGTCGGGACTCTTCAGAAAAGGAGTGCGCGAGACCTACCGCGACATCCGGGTGCGGCTCGCGCGGATCAACTCGTTTCTGCAGGAGCGGCTGACCGGGATGCGAATCGTCCAGCTGTTCGGGCAGGAGAAGCGCGAGGCTCGGCAGTTTGATGAGCTGAACCGATCACACCTCGACGTGCAGCTGAAGTCGATCACCATCTACGCGCTCTACTTTCCGGCGATCGAGCTGCTCACCTCGATCGCGCTCGCGATTCTGATCGTAGCGGGCGCCTCGCGCGTCCACGCGGGTGTGCTGAGCGTCGGAACAGTCGCGGCTTTCCTCCAGTTGGTGCGACGGTTCTTTCAGCCCC
The DNA here is from genome assembly GCA_038316775.1 of Gemmatimonadales bacterium. Lineage (GTDB taxonomy): Bacteria > Gemmatimonadota > Gemmatimonadetes > Gemmatimonadales > Gemmatimonadaceae > UBA4720. The sequence continues at coordinate 1,690 of JBBQAV010000132.1, forward strand.
TCCAGGATCTCTCCGAGAAGTACAACATTCTGCAAACCGCGATGGCGAGCTCCGAGCGCATCTTCACCCTCCTCGACACGGTGGCGAGCGTGCCGGATGAGGGCGAGCCGACAAGTGTCAGAAAAAAGAGCCCGGGAATAGAAGTGGCCTTCGAGGATGTCTGGTTTGCATATGACCTCGCACACGTGGCGAAGCACAAGCCTGGATCGCCGCACGAGACGATGCCGACAGAATGGGTATTGAAGGGCGTCAGCTTCGTTGCGCGCCCGGGCGAGACGCTCGCGCTCGTGGGGCACACTGGGGCGGGGAAGACGACCATCGTCAACCTGCTGATGCGTTTCTACGATCCGCAGCGGGGCCGGATCACGATCAACGGCATCGATATCCGGACAATGCCGCTCGAGGAGCTGAGATCGCTGATCGGCTACGTTCAACAGGACATCTTCCTCTTCGCGGGAGATATCGCGACCAACATCAGGCTTTCGAATCCGCTGAGCGACGAAGAGGTTGTGGCCGCAGCCGCGGAGGTGGGCGCTGATCGGATAATCCGCGGCTTTCCACTGGGCTATGGGCAGATTCTCGGCGAGCGGGGTGCGTCGATCAGCGTTGGTGAGCGACAGCTGCTGTCCTTCGCGCGGGCGATCGCCGCGAACGCGCCGCTCCTCCTCCTGGACGAAGCCACGAGTGCCGTCGACAGCGAGATCGAGGCCGAGATCCACGCCGCGCTCGGCATCCTGGTCGCCGGCAGAACGACCATTGCGGTGGCGCACAGGCTGAGCACGATCGCAAATGCCGACATGATCCTGGTTCTGCATCATGGGGAGGTGGCGGAGCGTGGGACGCACCGCGAGCTGTTGGAGAGAGACGGTCTTTATAGCACGCTCTGGCGGCTTCAGGCGGGAGAGTCCGAGCCGCTGCTCAAGCGCGCGGGGTGACGCTTGCCGCTCTTTTCCCTCATCCGTAGTTTGAGGCAAGGTTCACCTTCACAAATCGTTTTAACCCGCCGTTCTCCCATCCAATGAGCTCCTTCTAGTGCATCTTGCTGTTGCTGCTCGCACCGATGTCGGCCGAGTTCGAAAGGGGAATGAAGATTCGCTCCACGCGTCGGCCAACGCTTTTCGCGGGCTATTCATAGTCGCGGATGGGATGGGTGGGCACGCCGCCGGCGAAGTCGCCAGCGAGATGGCGGTGGAGATGGTGAGCCACGACCTTTCCGACCTCAACGATCTCGAAGCGGCCGATGCCCATGAGCGCGTCGCGAGCGCGCTCCGCGACGCCAACCGCGCGGTCTACGAGCGAACGAGGACTGAGCGGGACAAGCTGGGCATGGGCAGCACCGTATCCGCGCTTCTGCTCTCGGAGACGAAGTTTGTGGTCGGGCACGTCGGAGACTCCCGCATTTACCTCGTCCGCGACGGCGAAATGCGGCAGATCACCAAGGATCATTCGCTGGTGCAGGAGCAGGTAGACGCGGGCCTCCTGACGCCGGAACAGGCGAGGCGCCATCCGCAGAGCAACGTCATCACGCGATGCATCGGTATGGCCGACGAGATCGACCCTGATGTGTTCGACGGGGAGGCCCGGGTAGGAGATGCTTTTCTGCTCGCGAGCGACGGACTGACGGGTATGATCGACGACCGGCGAATACAGCAGCTTCTCCTCTCACGCGCCAAGCCGGAGCGTATCGTCGATGCGCTGATCCAGGAAGCAAACGTCAACGGCGGCAACGACAACATCACCGCCGTCGTGGTGCGAGTCCTCGAGGAGGAGGGAACGCACGCGGATCGTGAGGTGACCCCGATCCCCCCCGCCCGCACACATGGGTGAGGACAGCGAGACGGTCGCGGCGCTCGCGCAGCTCTACCTGGGCAACATTCTCTACGCGCTCGAGCTTGCGGCGCTTGGCCTGGAGGAGCAGAACAAGGGGACTGACGCGGCGTTTTATCGAGGCATCGCCAGAAAGCTCGCGGAGGCGCGCGGCAGAGAGACCAAGCGCGACTGAAATCACGGGAAGCGAGCAGGTGATCGGGATCAAAACCACCGGCAATTTGGTCACGTAGAGTTCTGGGTTTGCGACAACTTCTTTTCACATGGTGGTGACTTCCATGCTTCCTCACATCTTTAACGGAACGCTACGCGAGCACTATCTGCTACTTTTCGGCATCGCGGGAGGCATCGCCGCAGTCGTGGGATTTGTCGCTTCGTGGATCGGAGCCCAGTTTGGTGCGAGGCGAGCGGCCCGCCTTGCCGCGGAAGAGGTTTTGGCGAGAGGGGGTCTGGGCATGGACCGAAATCTCGCGGCCCTCGTGGAAGCGGTTGATACCATCGCCCTCGAGGTCGAACGCCTTTCCGAGGGTCAGCGGTTCACGGCGCGCCTTCTGTCAGAGCGCCAGCATTTGGTCGCGCCGCCCAGGGATATTCCCGCTCGGGTTACAACGCCGCACTGACAGTGCAGTACCTCCCGTTGCCTGTGATCGCTCTCGTCACGCTCATCGCATGCACCAAGAGCAATGAGGTTCGCGGCGCCGATTCCAGCTTCGTAACTCTGCAACAGCGTGGCGAAACGGCGATGGGGGTCAACCAGTACACATCGCAGCATGTCTTCGAGCCTCTTCCAGACGGTGGGCGGATCGTGCTCCAGAGACAGGAGAACGATTCAACCGGAGAGGCGACGATCCGTGCGCACATGCGCACCATTGCGACCGCATTTTCGAATGGAGATTTCGCCCTGCCCGGGTTCGTACATGCGAAGACCGATGTCCCGGGCACAGCGCAAATGAAGAAGCTGCGGGCCGAGATCAGCTACAGTGAGCGCGATATCCCTCGGGGCGGGGAAGTCGTGATCTCCACGAAGAATCCCGCTGCTGTCGCGGCGGTTCATGACTTTCTCGCGTTCCAGCGAATGGATCACCGCGCCGGAATGCACTGAGCTGTGGATCACGTGCTCGCGAGCAATCGGGAATGAAGGAGAGGAAACCCGGCAAGGCGAAGAAGAAGATCGTAACTCCGCTCGCTGAGCCGATTCGCGGGTTCAAGAGCCAGAAGGACTTCGCCGCCTGGCTCGACAAGAATCACGATAGCTCGCCGGGACTCTGGCTGCGCATCGCGAAGAAGAGCTCGGGCATGAAGTCCGTCACCTATCCCGAGGCCGTCGAGACAGCACTCTGTTACGGGTGGATCGACGGCCTCAAGAGGCCGGAGAGCGAAACCGCTTGGATCCAGCGCTTCGTCCGACGCCGCCCGAAAAGCATTTGGTCCAAGATCAATCGCGCCAAGGCGCTCGCTCTCATCGACATCGGACGGATGGCACCGCCCGGATTAAAGGAAGTAGAGCGGGCGAAGGCAGATGGCCGGTGGGATGCCGCGTACGATTCCCCGAGCGCCGCTCCGGTGCCCCCCGATTTCGACAAGGTGCTACGGCGGAATCCGAAGGCCAGTGCGTTTTTCAAGACTCTCAACAAGACGAACACCTACGCCATTATCTGGCGCATTCAAACGGCGAAAAAGCCGGAGACCCGCGAGCGGCGCATCCGGACCTTCATCGAGATGCTGGAGAAAGGCGAGAAGCTTCATTAGATAGTCGGCATGACGACAGGCAGCGCATCGTCATCCGTATAAAAAAGGGCGCTGACGGCCGCGCGGCACTGACTTGCACGCGGGCCGACGGCACTACCAGGCAGGCGCGGGGTGAGCTATTCGTGAAATGGGATGCAGTGAAGGCAGGCGAGGCTCTAGAACTCATTTTGAGCTGCGACAGGTGGGTTCGCCTGCGGCGTAGAGATCAGGATCCCATGTATCTCCAGCGCCAGTTATGAAAGCTGCCTGGCTCCCCGCTGGCTAAGCTTAGAGCACTCAACCTCTGTTTTGTGGATGCCAGTCGTCGAGCCGAGACCTTGGCGCCGTGACCTTAACGCCGAGATGGTCTCCCCGTGGCGGCGTCCAATTTGCTAATTTAAGAGGCGAACATCTCATCGCGCTGAATCCGGAGAAGTCATGGGAACCGCGACACTTACGGCACCTGAGCAAGTTGAAGACACCTTTCCGATCAACGGAACGGATTTCATAGAGTTCTACGTCGGTAACGCGAAGCAGGCTGCACAGTTTTATCGGAACGTCTTCGGTTACAGGATACTCGCCTATCGCGGCCCGGAAACCGGCACGCGTGACAGGGCCAGCTACGTCCTCGAGCAGGGAAAGGTTCGGCTGGTTCTCACCACGGCGCTGCGACCCGATAGCGAGATTGCCGCCCACGTTCACAAGCACGGGGATGGCGTAAAGGACATCGCACTCTGGGTGGACGACGCCAGAAAGGCTTACAAGCTCGCGGTCGAGCGCGGCGCGATCTCCGTGAGTGAGCCGAAGTCGCTCGTGGACGAGCACGGTGAAGTCGTGATTGCCGGTATCCGCACTTACGGCGAGACGATTCATAGCCTCGTAGAGCGGAAGAACTTCAAGGGCGACTTCATGCCCGGGTTCGTTCCGTACACTGGGCGCGGTGTTGCGGTTGGCGTGGGACTCAAGTACATCGACCACTGCGTGGGCAACGTCGAGTTGGGCGCGATGAACAAGTGGGTCAAGTACTACGCGGACGTGATGGGGTTCACCCAGCTTATCTCGTTCGACGACAAGATGATCTCGACCGAGTATTCCGCCCTCATGTCGAAGGTCGTCGCGAACGGCAACGGACGAATCAAGTTCCCGCTCAACGAGCCCGCCAAGGGAAAGAAGAAATCGCAGATCGACGAGTACCTCGAGTTCTA
>JBBQAV010000133.1:0-6219 GCA_038316775.1 Gemmatimonadales bacterium
ATTTATCTCTTGCCGAGTACGACGCGTCCGCTGCCGATCATGATGCTGACGGAGCCGGCGACGGGACGCGTGGAGTTCTACAATCGTCTCATGCCGTGGCTGCCGATGGCGCGGGATCACGAGCCGTTCCCGTTCGTCAAATCGGATTCCGTGCAGCCCGGCCCGTGGGATCCACAGTTCTTCCGCGATCCCGACACGGAGCGGTGGTTCCTCTATTGGAATTCATCGAACGTGTATCCGCTTCACGTCATCGAGCTCGACAAGAGCAAACAACTCGCGTACAAGGGTACTCCGCGCTGGCTGTTCGGCCTCGATCCGGAAAAGCACGGCTGGGAACGTTTCGGGCAGGATCATCGCGACACGACCATTCGCCCGTTCATCGAAGGCGCGTGGATGACGAAGCACGCGGGACGGTACTATCTGCAGTACGGCGCGCCGGGCACGGAGTACAACGTCTACTCCACCGGTGTCTACGTCGGCGACGATCCACTGGGCCCGTTTACCTACGCACCATACAATCCGGTCGCATACAAGCCGGGCGGCTTCGTGCAAGGCGCGGGGCACGGCAACACCTTCCAGGATGTACACGGCAACTGGTGGAATACGGGCACGCCGTGGGTCGCGGTGAGCTGGAACTTCGAGCGACGTATCGGCCTGCATCCCGCCGGCTTCGACGGGGACGGCCAGATGTACGTCGATACCCGGTTCGGCGATTTCCCGCACTGGCTGCCGACGAAAGCGTGGCGCAGAAGCGACGAGCTCTTCACCGGCTGGATGCTCCTCTCGTACCACAAAACCGTGACCGCGTCTTCGGCGGGCGACAGCTTTCCCGCCGGCAACATCACGGACGAGAATCCACGCACCTTCTGGGTGGCGGGACAGAATCGTCCGGGTGAGTGGGCCACGCTCGACCTGGGGCGCGTCTATTCGGTGAAAGCGATCCAGGTCAACTACGCGGATTACAAGTCAGGTCTTTATGGGACGGACTCAACCGTCTTCACGCAATTCCGCCTGACAGTATCCGCTGGCGGTCGACAATGGACAACAGTCGCGGATCTATCGCGCGAGCGGCGCGACCGCCCCAACGCCTACATCGAACTCTCGGCGCCAGCGAACGCGCGCTTCGTGTGGTACGAGCACATTCACGTCGGCGCTGCAAACCTCGCCATCAGCGACATCCGGGTATTTGGAAACGGCGCGGGATCTCGTCCTGCCATCCCGACGGTCCTCACAGCGACGCGCGACCGCGATGAGCGCAATGCCACCATCAGGTGGCGCCCCGTGTCCGGCGTCGTAGGCTACAATCTGCGCTGGGGGATCTCACCCTCGAAGTTGTATCAGACCTATCAACGATTCGCCGACCAGGGATCGACTCTCGAGCTGAGAGCGCTAACAGTCGGACAGGCCTACTGGGTTGCGATCGAGAGTTTCGATGAGAACGGCGTCTCGGCTCTCAGCGCGGCGGTCCCGATTCGTTAGGGGGAGAGTATAGAATGCATGGGCACCACGCGCTGTCCATTCGGCTGTGATCTTTCCGAGAGGGATTCCCACGTGAACCTCGCCGTCAATCCGCCGGTCCTGCCGATGCTCGCCAAGCGAGTCAGCGAGCTGCCGAGCGGCGACGGATGGATCTTCGAGCCCAAGTGGGACGGCTTTCGCGCGCTGATCTTTCGCGACGGCGAAGAAGTGTTCATCCAGAGCCGGGATGAGAAGCCGCTCAATCGTTACTTCCCCGAGCTGATCGATCCGCTCAAGGCGCAGCTTCCAAAACGCTGCGTGCTCGACGGTGAGATCGTCATCGCGGGCGATGCGGGTCTCGAGTTCGAGACACTGCAGATGCGACTTCACCCCGCCGAGTCACGCGTGAAGAAGCTGGCCGCGGAAACCCCGGCGTCTGTCGTCTTCTTCGACTTGCTGTGCGAGGACGATCGAAATCTCTGCGATGTCCCGTTCGGCGAGCGACGCAAAAGACTCGAATCGTTGCTCTCGAGCGCGGAGCCGCCGCTTCACCTGACGCCGGCAACACGCGACAGAGAGACTGCCGCCGATTGGTTTCAACGCTTCGAGGGGGCGGGACTCGACGGCGTCCTTGCGAAGGCTGAGGACGGAACCTACCAGCCGAACAAGCGCGTGATGCTCAAGGTGAAGCACGAGCGGGATTGCGATTGCGTCGTCGCCGGTTTCCGCTGGCACAAGCGCGGCGAGAAAACCAGAGTCGGATCGCTCCTTCTCGGCCTCTACGACGACGAAGGAAATCTCGAGCACGTCGGCGTCTGCGCGAGCTTCACCGATGCCAGACGGCAGGAGCTGGTGAAGTTTCTCGCCCCATATCGCAAGAACGCGCTCGACGCACATCCATGGCACGCGTGGGCAGAAGCGCAGCCTGCCGAAGGCGCCGAGCCGCATCGCATGCCGGGCGGACAAAGTCGTTGGAGCGCGGGCAAGGATTTGTCGTGGGAGCCGCTGCGTCCGGAGCTGGTCGTCCAGGTTGCATACGACCACATGCAAGGCGATCGTTTTCGGCACACGGCGCAGTTTCGCCGCTGGCGCGATGACAAGCGTCCTCGCGATTGTACCTTCGATCAGCTGGAAGTAGTACCACCACAGGAGCTCGCCGAGATTTTCACAACCGGGAGGTAGCGGCCATGAGAGACTGCTCGATCCAACTTACGAATCATCCGGGCGATCTCGCCCGAGTGGCGCAGGCGCTGGCCAGGCGCGGTGTCAACGTCAAAGCCATCACGGCGATGACCGTCGGTGGCATCGCGATGACGCGTATTCTCCCGGATGATATCGTGGTAGCACGCAGCGCCCTGGAGGCGGCGAACATTCGCTTCACGGAGGGCGAGGTGCATCTCGTGCTGATGGAAAACAAGCCGGGCGTGCTTGCCACGATCACGGAGCGATTGGGCGAGGCCGGCATTAACCTCGACGCGCTTTACGTAACCGGGATTGCGGACGACTTGATGGAGCTCGCGATCGTCAGCGACAATCCCAAGAAAGCGAAAAAGATCCTCGAAGAGTTCTGAGGAACAGGCGCACGCAAAGGCCCTGTACCCTTCCCAATCTGGGAACATAGCCTGTTGACTTTAATGTAGTATGTTCCCATATTGGGAACATACTACATGCGAGTCATTTCTCGGAAGCCACTCAACGATTTCGCTAGGGTTCATCGCGATGCTCAATCTGCGCTTAGCGCTTGGTGGAAGCTGATGAAAGCGAAGAGTTACAAGAGCCCTAGCGCGTTAAAGAAGGATTTTCCAAGCGCATCGTTCATTGGAGGTGAGACAGCGGTTTTTAACATCGCGGGGAACAAGTACCGATTGGTCACCAATATCGTGTATTCAATGAGAACTGTTTTTGTTGACGATGTGTACACTCACCATGAATACGATCGTCTGACGAGAGCCGGATTATTAGGGAAGTAATACTGAGTAAGATTTCAATGGTCAGGAAAACGGGAGACAAAATGGTCGGAACTTCTACACCTCACCGAAACAAGCGGGTTGAGGAGGTCGGAGAGACCCAAGAAGCTGAGTCCGAAGAGCATGTTCCTTTCGCAGAAACGGCGGCGGTCTATGCAACACGACCCATTCGCTCTGAGCATGAATATGATCACGCACGTGAGATAATTGCGCGTCTACTTCGCGAGCCGCATGAAGAGGGCTCGTTGGGCTATGACGTTCTCGAAGTGCTTGCCATCCTGGTTGAAGATTATGAAGAGAGGAATGTGCCAGAATTGCCAAACGCTTCCCCACAAGAGATTGTGCAGTTCATGTGTGAACAGCAGGGCATGAAACAAGGCGACTTGGCATTAATAATGGGAAGCCGAAGTCGTCTTTCGGAATTCATTAATGGTAAGAGAGCGCTCTCCATCGGTCAGATTCGAACTCTTAGAGACGAGTTGGGCATTCCCGCTGATCTGCTCATCGCCTGAAGATTGTCGGCCATCCAGGCCGAGATAAGATCGGTTATTTCTCTATGAGTTTGGGGCGGTCGATTCTGCTCGCCGCGGCGCGAAGCCGGAGGCTGAACGATTTCGCTCTTCGGAGCGGATTCGTGAAGCGCGCTACGCGGACGTTCATGCCGGGCGAGCGCTCCCACGACGCACTTGAAGCGGGTGCCGTCATAGCAGCGAGCGGCCGCGGCCTGATCTTCACGCGGCTCGGGGAAGCGATTACGAATACCGAAGCTGCTATCGAGGTACGCAATCACTATCTCCGGTTTTTCGACCAGATTCGGGCGGCTCGGCTTCCGGCACAGGTCAGCGTCAAGCCGACTCAGCTCGGCCTCGATCTCTCTTTCGCCGAATGCGAGGCCCACCTGCAGGCGCTTGCCGGCAAGGCTGAGGAGATCGGATCGGCGCTGTGGCTCGACATGGAAGACTCGAGCTACGTCGACCGAACTCTCGAGCTGTACATCGCGCTGGTGAGAAAACACCCCACTATTGGCGTCGCACTTCAGGCGTATCTCCATCGTACTCCTGGAGATCTCGCGCGGCTGCTCCCGCTCAAGCCCGTGATCCGGCTCGTGAAGGGAGCGTACGATGAGCCCAAGGGAGTGGCGTTCGAGAAGAAGAGCGACACCAACCGCGCGTACTACGAGCTCGCGTCTCGGCTGCTGGACGGAGCGCGGACCGGCGCCTGCCTTCCAGTTTTCGGCACACACGATCTCGCGCTCATCGCGCGGATCGCCGAGCGTGCGGCGGAGTCGGGAGTGGGAACGGACAACTATCAGATTCACATGCTCTACGGAATTCGCGATTCCGCCCAGCGACGGCTCGTCGCTGAAGGGCACACCGTGAAGACGCTCGTCAGTTATGGAGCGGCATGGTATCGCTGGTACATGCGCCGGCTCGCCGAACGTCCCGCGAATGTTCTGTTCGTGGTCAGGTCATTGTTCGCGTGAGCGGGGGGTCGTGCTCACGCTCGAGGGGCCCAGGAACGGGATAACTAGTTTTGTAGAAACTCTGACGCTGTTGGGCGCGTATTCTAAGGAAAGGGAGTTTCTCATGACTCGACACTCCAAACTGTGGCGAGTGGCCACATGGCTCTACGTCTTGATCAACGCAGGCGGCGCCGTATTCGCCTTCGCGCAAGACGAGCGGATGCATGGCGAGCTGCATATCGCACTGCTGCTTCTCGGCGGTGCGGGCTATCTGATATGGCGGCTCAACCGGCAGGCCAATCAGCAGAACCTGGCCGGCGGGGGGGCCGATCCGCGCCTCGAATACCTTCAGCAATCGGTCGACGCCATGGCGCTCGAGGTGGAACGCATCGGCGAGGCGCAGCGCTTTAACGAAAAACTCAAGGCGGAGCGGGCCGAGATTTCCCCGCTACCGAAAAAGGAAGTATGAAGCGCCTTATTGTTGCCCTCAGCGTAGTCGTCGCTACCACTGCTCACGTCGCGGCCGCGCAGTTCCCTGCTGAAGTCCGGCCGGAAACGCGAGTTCGTGTCTGGATCCCTGAAGCGGCTCGCCAGGAGCAAGCGCCAGAGCGAAGACAGCTCCTACGCGGCACCGTTGAATCGGTCGACGGCAGCATGCTGCGTCTGAGGGTGCCCGGCGCCGTGGGATCACTCGCGATTCCACACGCTGCTGTACGGCGCCTCGATGTCAGCCGCGGTGTGTCGCGGGGAGCGAGCATGGTCGAGCGCGCGGTCGGCGGAGCGATCGGGGGCGCGGTTACTTACGCGCTCCTCAACGATCCACGGCGCCGAGGCGGCCCGCATTACCGCACCGATTGGCGCGCGGCGGGAGTCGGCGCCGCGTGGGGCGGTGGCATCGGTGCTGCCGTCGGGTTGATCTGGCCGTACGAACGGTGGCACCGTGTTATCCGCTGACGCGTCTAACGCGATGAAATCCCGGTGGACCTGGCTCAGCGCAATACTCCTCGTCATCGGCTTCCTCGGGCATTATTTCGCGGCCCGAGCGATCGGCGGCAGCTACGTGGCTTACCGGGACCACATCTTCGGTTTCGTCCTTCTCACTCTCGTGTCGGGCGCCATTGTCGCGTTGTTTGGCTGGCGCTTCTGGAAAGGACGCCACGACATCACGCTGCTGATTGTCGGCGCGCTTCAGGCCGTGATTGGATACTGGATCTATCTCCACAGGTTCAGCGTTCACGGCTGACCGCAAGGGATACCGCTTCCCGCTATCCGCTAGCGCGATTTTCCCCGCGCTTCGCGCCACGCACGCGTCGGATCATCGTCCGGGTCGGG
>JBBQAV010000134.1:0-6081 GCA_038316775.1 Gemmatimonadales bacterium
GCTTCAATTCGACCCCGTTGCCCTGGCGCCGACCTATCGCCTCACGAAGGGAGTACCGGGCCGCTCGTACGGAATCAGCATCGCTCGGCGGCTGAATCTTCCGAGCGCCGTGATCGCGCGCGCCGAGGAGCGCATTCCGACCGATGAAAGGAAAGTCACCGCACTACTCGGCGAGCTCGAGGCACGGCAGAAATCACTCACCGCCGTCGAGCGCGAGTCGGGGGCGATTGCGGAGGACACGAAACAGCGCGCCGAGAGAGTGGAGGAGCGGGAACGGAATGTCAGAGAGCGCGAGCGTGAGGTCGAGCGGGCTTCGCGGAAGGAAGCGAGACAGTATCTTCTCGAAGCCCGCGCGGAAGTCGAGCAGACGATTCGCGAGCTCAAGTCAGCATCCGAGCAGGGCGAAGAGTCGGCTCGGGACGCGCGGAAGCGCGTCGAGACTCTCGCCAACGAGCAGGGTCGCGAGCTCGACCGTCTCGAGCGCGAGACCGACAGCAGTCCCGCGAGGCAGAGCAACGCCGAGGTGAGTATCGGTGATTTCGTAGAGGTGGAAACGCTCGGTGGGCGGCGCGGCCGAGTCGTGGAGATGCGCGACGGGGAAGCAGTGGTCGCTGTCGGCGGGATGAAGCTGGCGGTGCCGCGCGGCTCGCTGCGAATCTCTGCCAGTGAATCAGCGGCGCCGGAGGTCTCGGTAGCCGTTCGCGGCGACCTTCCCGACGTCCATGTTCCGACCGAGATCGACCTCCGCGGGATGCGCGTCGGCGAGATTGAAGACATAGTTATGCATGCCGTCGACGCAGCAATTCGCGCTGATCTCAAATCGCTTCGCATCATCCACGGCAAGGGGACGGGCGCTCTGCGCGAGCGCGTCACCGAGATGCTCCGCAAGGAATCGCGCGTGACGAACTTCCGCCTCGGCACCTGGAACGAGGGCGGCGCCGGAGTGACGGTGGTGGAACTGCAATGAGACGCCAAAGAGCCGCGATGACATACATGGGGCCGGCGTGATTCCCGACGAGACAGTAGAGCAGGTTCGCGACGCCGCGGACATCGTGCAGATCATCGGCGAGTACGTGAACCTCAAGCGCGCCGGCACCGACTTCCGAGGACCCTGCCCATTTCATCAGGGCACGCACCGGAACTTCTCGGTCTCTCCGAAGAAGCACATGTATTACTGCTTCGTCTGCCACGAGGGCGGCGATGTGTTTCGCTTCCTTCAGAAACGCCTCGGCGTCGAATGGCCGGCCGCTGTGAAGATGGTCGGCGAAAAGTCCGGCATCGAAGTGCGCGAGATAGACACACGTCGCGAAGGACCCGATCCGCGCGAGCCGCTATGGGAAGTGAACGCCACTGCCTCATCGTATTTCCAGAAGATCCTGTGGGACGATCCGCTCGGCGCGCAGGCGCGGGACTATCTCACTCAGCGCGACATATCGCGCGACGTCGCGGATGAGTTCGGGATCGGATTTGCTCCCCGCGAGATCGGGCTGCTGCGAAACTACATGGCCACGCTCGGCTTCGATGAAGCGCGTCTTGCTGGAGCAGGTCTCCTCATCCAGGGCGACGACGGCAGCGAGCCGCGTCCACGATTCCGCGGACGGCTCATGTTTCCGATCCTCGACGCGCAGGGACGCAACGTCGGGTTCGGCGGGAGACTGCTTGGACCCGGCGAGCCGAAGTATCTCAACTCGTCGGAGTCGCCAGTGTTCTCGAAGGGGAAAACTCTCTACGGACTCAACTGGGCCAAGAATGACATCCGCCGCGAGGATCAGGTCCTCGTCGTCGAAGGCTATTTCGACGTGGTCCGCCTGATGGCCGCCGGCGTCACCACAGTGGTCGCTCCAATGGGGACCGCGCTGACGGACGCGCAGTCGGCTGCGCTCAGGAAGCTCACGAAGAACGTCTTCCTCCTCTACGACAGCGACAAGCCCGGACTCCAGGCGACCTTCCGTTCGGGAGACGAGCTGTTGCGCCAGGGAGCATCGGTGCGCGTCGTGACGCTCCCGGAGGGCGAAGATCCGGACACTTTCGTCAAGGCTCATGGCGGCGCTCAGCTTACCGCTCGTCTCAAGGACGCGATCGATATTTTCGAGCGAAAGATTCAGCTCCTCGAGCGCGCCGGTATGTTCGCCGAGCTACAGAAAAAGCGCAGAGCGCTGGATCGTCTGCTGCCGACGGTGCGCGCGACGTCCGACGAGATCATGCGCGACCTGTACCTCTCCCGCGCGAGCGAGGTCAGCGGCGTAGCGCGCGAGGTTCTCGAGCGCGAGCTGCGAGGCAGGCCCGTCCCCGCCGTTGCGGTCACCGCGGGGCCACCGCCTGCTCCACGAATATCTCCCGAGGCGCGCGTGCGTCGCGGCGAGAGAAGAGTCCAGCACTCCGCGCGGGGATCGTCCGCTGAGCGCGAGCTCGTGCGGGCGATGCTGGCCAATCGCTCGCGTGTCGAGCAGATCACGGAGAAACTGGGCGAGGAAAGCTTTCGCGACGCGCAGTACCGGGCGATCTACCACGCGCTAATTACGGCCGCACCCGATTCAACACTCGAAGAGCTTTCCGCGAATCTCGATGAGGATACCATCATGACTCTCGAGGACATTGTTGCGGAGGGAGCATTCCAGATCGATCCGGAGCGGACGATCAGTGACAGCCTGGCAACGCTCCGGGCGCGCGACCTGGACCAACGCGCGGCGGAGATTGACCGGATCATGCCGCTGGCGCAGGGCGCCCAGAAAGACGAGCTGATGGCCGAGAAGAAAGAGATCAGCGAGGAGCTGAAGGGCACGGGAAGAAATTATTACAAGAAGTTCCGACGAACCGGAGCAAGATGACAACTTGGAGGTTGGATGCAAACACAGGAAGTTGAAGCGTTACTGGCGCTCCAGCAGGACGATCTGAAAATCCGCGAGATCGAGAGTCAGATCCGATCACTCGACCCGCAATTGGCGGAGCTCGATAAAAGGCGAGAGCAGGCCGCATCCGCTCTCACGCGAGCCCAGGTCGCAATTCAATCGGAAGAAAAGAAACAACGGGAGCTGCAGGCGCGACTGGCGCAGCACAAGACGATGCAGGAACGGAATCTCCACCAGCTGGAAGACGTGAAGCGCATGCGCGAGGCGACGGCTGCAACCGCGCAGGTGGAATCCACGCGGCGTCTGATGTCGGAAGACGAAAGCGAGCTCGCGATTCTCGGACGGCGGATCGCCGAGATGAATTCCACGATAGTCACCGCCAGGCAGGCCTTGTCGGCGCTGGAGCAGGAGCAGCAGGACACGCGTCCCGAGATCGAAGCACAGAGGAACGCGCTCCTGTCCCAGCTCGAGGATGCGAAGCGCGACCGCGATGGAAAGGCGGGCGTCGTTCCCCGACCCATGCTCGGCAAGTACGACCGAATTCGTGGAAAAAGGACTCAGGCGCTCTATGCCCTTCAGGGCGGATCCTGCGGAAACTGCGACACCGCAATCCCGCTCCAGCGCCGCAACATCATGGCCGGCAGCGGCCAGATCGAAGTCTGCGAAGCCTGCGGGGTTTTGCTCTACTCGACGGGGTAAAGATCACGCGATCTCTACGCGCCATAGTCATTTCGCAATGCTTGAGTGCGGTTGCGGCACTTTCTAACTTGCAACTGTGACAACACTCGCATCAGAAAGCTCGACCCTGCCCGCGCGCTGGATCCTGCCCAAGGCTCCGGACGAAGACGCCGTGCGCGCCCTCATGGAAGGGCTCTCGCTACCCGAGATCGTCTGCCGGTTGCTGCTGATCCGCGGCCACGTGACGGCCGAGGACGCAAAGCTCTTTCTGCGGCCGAAGCTGGACCGCCTGCACGATCCGCTCATGTTCCTGTCGATGGACAAGGCAGTGGAGCGCCTCGCGCGCGCCGTGCGTGACAAGGAGCTCGTGTTCATTCACGGCGACTACGACGTCGATGGAATCTGCTCCACTACAATTCTCACGCGCGTCATTCGCGGGCTCGGCGGAAACGCGATGCCCTTCATCCCTCGCCGGATCGAGGACGGCTACGACCTGAGCGACGCCGGTGTCGATGCCGCGATCGCAGCCGAGGCCAAAGTCGTCGTAACGTGTGACTGCGGCACCGGCGCTGTTGCTCCGGTCGCGCGGCTTTGTCGCGCGGGGATCGATGTCATCATCAGCGATCACCATCTTCCGAGCGGCGAGCTTCCGGAATGCCTCTCGATTCTCAACCCGAAGAGACCCGGGGACGGCTATCCCGACAAGGATCTCGCGGCTGTCGGGGTCGCATTCAAGCTCTCGCTCGCACTCGCGCGTGCTCTAGGCGGGAACGAGAACTTTGTGTGGGCGATGCTCGACCTCGTTGCTCTGGCGACGGTGGCCGACGTCGCGCCACTTCGCGGCGAGAACCGGGTGTTCGTCCGCTTTGGTCTCAAGATGCTCGCAGAGACGCGGAACGTCGGAATGCGCGCGCTACTGCGGGCGGCCGGTCTGGATGGCAAGCAGCTGACAGCAGGAAGAATCGGATTCATCCTGGCGCCGAGGCTGAACGCGGCGGGAAGGCTGGGACATGCGATTCGTGGCGTCGAGCTGCTGATGACGGAAGACGAGCACCAGGCAAACGTGATCGCGCGCGAGCTCGAGGAGCTGAACAAAAGGCGTCAGGAGATCGATCACGCGACGCTGGAGCAGGCGCGTGAGAGAGTGCTGGCGATGGACCTGGACGAGATGTTCTCCATCGTGCTCGCAGACGAGAGCTGGCATCCGGGCGTGATCGGGATCGTCGCATCGCGACTGGTCGAGGAGTTCGGGAGACCGACAGTGCTCATCGCGCTCTCGGGAGATCAAGGGAAAGGCTCGGGCCGTTCAATCCCGAAATTCAACCTTCATGAAGCGCTTGGACAGACTCGTGAGCACCTGATTCGGTTTGGAGGTCACAGGGTAGCCGCCGGCGTGACCATCGAGCGCGACAAGGTCGGCGAGTTCGCCGCCCATTTCAATCAGATCGCTCGATTGCAGCTGACGCCCGCGGATCTCATTCCTGAGATACGCGTTGACCTCGAGGTCGGTATCGATGGCCTGGACGGGCGGATCGAATCGCTGTTCCGCCATTTCGAGCCGTTTGGGATCGGGAATCCAACTCCGGTGCTGCTCGCACGGAACGTGACCATAGCGCGTCCGCCGCGCGTCATCGGGGAGGATGGACTCAAGCTGGTTCTCGACACCGGCACTGGCTCGCTCGATGCGATCGGCTGGGGACTCGCTGGCCGAGCTGCAGAATTTCAGCCGGGCACCAAGGTCGATATAGCGTTCAGGCTCGAGCGCGACGACTACAGGGGAGAGAGCTATCTGCAGGCGCGGATCGCGGACATTTCCGTGTGCGCATAGTCGCCGGCCGCTGGCGCGGACGCAAAATCAGCGCGCCCGCCGGCCCGAGCGTGAGGCCCACACTCGACAGCGTTCGCGAAGCCTGGATGAGCATCCTTCAGATGGATATCCCAAATGCTAAAGTGCTCGATCTCTACGCAGGGTCGGGTGCCCTCGGACTGGAAGCATTGTCGCGCGGAGCCTCGGCAGCCGACTTCGTCGAAAAAGATCCGAAGAGTTTTCGCGTGCTGCAGGAGAACATCGCGGCTCTGGGTGCCGGCGATCTCTCTACCGTCCACCGAACTTCCGGGCTCCCTTTCGCCGAATCGTTGGGCGCGCTCGATTACGACGTGACCTTCGCCGATCCACCTTATGCGAGTTGCGACGCCGCGAGGCTGGCCGAGCGATGGATCAAGGTACCTTTCAGCAGAGTGCTCAGCGTCGAGCACGCAGCAAAGGATGCAATGCCCGAAGGGGGAGTGACGCGGAAGTATGGCACGACGGCAATAACCTTCTACCGCAGCGAGGAATGACGTGGTAACCACGGCCATCTATGCTGGAAGCTTCGATCCCATCACTCGTGGACACGAGGATCTGATCCGGAGAACAGGCGAGTTCGTCGATCACCTGGTGGTTGCCGTCGCGGTGAATTCGTCGAAGAAGGCACTGTTTACTACCGAAGAGAGGGTCCGACTCATTCGGGCCGCGACTTCCGATCTCAAGTTCGTCGAAGTGACGCAGTTCGAG
>JBBQAV010000135.1:0-6003 GCA_038316775.1 Gemmatimonadales bacterium
GTGGACGTCTATGCGAGGCGTCTCCAGGTTCAGGAGCGGCTGACGGAGCAGATCGCGGAAGGACTTTGCCGGGTGCTGAATCCGAGCGGAGTGGGGGTGGTGATCGAGGCGTATCATCTTTGCATGATGATGCGCGGAGTCCAGAAGCAGAACTCGAAGACCATCACGTCGTCATTGCGCGGAGCGTTCCGTGAGGATCCCAAGACGCGCGACGAGTTCCTCCGCCTCGCGCACAACGGCCGCGACTAGATAGTGCCCTCTCTCAGCGGGCGGACCGCCGTCGTCACCGGCGCGTCCCGCGGAATTGGAGCCGGCATCGCCGAAGCGCTGGCGAAGCAGGGAGTGCGCGTCGTACTCGTCGCGCGAACGGAAGCGACGCTCAAGGAACGAGCGTCGCGGATCAAGGGCTCGATTGCGGTCACATGCGACGTCACCGATCCGAAGAGCGTCGAGCGCGCCACGAAGACAATTGCGGGCGAGTTGAAAGGTGCTCCCGACATTCTTGTGAATAACGCCGGCATTTTCAGTGTTGCCGTTGCCGAGGAGACTACGGCGGACGCCTTCATCAAGTTGATCAACACCAACCTTGTCGCGCCATTTCTTTTTGTTCGCGCATTCCTTGGCGAAATGAAGAAGAGGAAGAGCGGACATATCGTCACGATCGGATCAGTTGCCGACAGGACGATCTACACCGGGAGTGCAGCCTACTCTTCGGCCAAGTTCGGAGTTCGCGCTCTGCACGAAGTACTGCGTGCAGAGCTCAAGGGGACGGGGGTGCGGACAACCCTAATCTCGCCGGCGGCAACGGATACCGAGATCTGGAACGAGGTTACGGTGACCGATCCCGTGGGAAGGCCACACTCGAAGCGGCTGATGCTCGATCCCGATGATGTCGTGGGAGCGGTCATTTTCGCGCTCACGCAGCCGGACAGAGTGAATATCGATGAGCTCAGGATGTCGCACAGCTAAATACTGTGTTCATAGAGCTGCTGGACCTCCTACGCTGCACGAATACTCACGAGGACACATGGCTCGTCGCGGCCTTCAAGAACGTCTCGAACCGCTTCGTTCTCGAGGCGACGCTGGGCTGTCCCACCTGCTCGGCCCAGTACCCGATCAAGAATGGAGTTGCCGATTTCGGTGGTGGGGCAGCGTCGGCCTCGCGTGCCGCCGGTAGGACGGCAACGAGTCAGCAACGGGAGGAGCTTGCCACGCGCGCGGGCGCGTTTCTCAATGCGACAGAGCCTGGCGCGACAGTGATACTCGGTGGCACCTGGGCGGAGGCCGCTCAGGAGCTGAGCGTGATTGGGGAGACGAGAGTGCTCGCGCTCAACGCACCGGCGGGGGTTGAAGATTCGGAGACGGTCGGACTGATCCGCGTTCGATCCAGAATTCCTGTCGCGCCCGGCTCAATGCTAGGAGTCGCGCTCGACGACTCGTTCCCGAGCGAGAGCATCGCGTCCGCCGTAAGAGCAGTCCGCGCGGGCGGAAGAATTGTTGGCCCCACGTCTATCGAGCCGCCGAAAGAGCTGGCGGTTCTCGCTCGCGATGCCGATTACTGGGTGGCGGAGACGGCGCCGGCGGTGGTCAAGTTATCGCGTGCTGGCCGGTGATGCCCGGGCGTTCCGCATCGTCGTAGAGCGAGTCGATCAGCGTTTTGTAATGCTTGTCAATCGCCCGGCGCTTCACCTTCTGAGTCGGCGTCAGCTCGCCGCGCTCGATCGAGAAATCGTGCTCCAGCAGCCCGATTTTCTTCGGCACCTCGAAGTGTGCCGCGCCTGCCAGCTCTTTGGCCACTTCCTTTTCCATCTTCGCCTGGATCGTGGGCATTCGCAGTAGCTGGGCGCGATCCGTCCAGATGATGTTCCGCTTCATCGCCCACTTCTCGAGATTGTCGAAATTCGGCACGACCAGCATCGACGGGAACTTGCGCTTGTCCCCAAGCATGACGGCCTGGGCGATGTACTTGTTGGTTTTGACTTTGTTCTCGAGTGGCTGCGGCGCGATGTTCTTGCCGCCGGCCGTGACGATGATGTCCTTCTTGCGATCCGTGATCGCGAGAAATCCGTCCCGCAGCTCCCCGATATCGCCGGTGTGGAACCAGCCATCGGGCTCGATGGCTTCGCGCGTGGCCTCCGGCTTGTTGTAGTAGCCCTTCATCACGTGGGGGCCGCGCGTGAGGATCTCTCCATCCGATGCGATCCTGACTTCGACGCCGTTGATCGCCTTGCCGACGGTGCCGATGCGGAAGTTCTCCGGCGTATTCACCGCGATCACGGGCGAAGTCTCGGTGAGGCCGTAGCCCTCCAGAATCTCGAGACCGGCGGCGAAGAAGAATTTGTTGATGTCCGGCGAGAGCGGGGCGCCGCCGGAGACGAAGTAGCGGAGGCGTCCACCCGTTCGCGCCTTCAATTTCGAAAAAACGAGCTTCTGGGCGAGTGCGTACTGTCGCGCCAGCACTCCACCCGGCTCCTTACCGCCCAGCTTTTCATTCGCCCACCGCTCGGCTACGCTGCGCGCCCAGAAGAAAATCTTCTTTTTCAGGAACCCGCCGGTGAGAGCGGTCTCCAGAATCCGCGCGTACATCTTCTCGTACAACCGCGGCACGGACAGCACGAGGGTCGGCTTAACCTCCTGCATGTTGATCGGCACGGTGTCGATCGATTCAGCGTACGCGATGGAGGTGCCGGTCGCGAACATCAGGTAGTGCCCGCCCATCCGCTCGAAGATGTGTGACAGCGGAAGGAAGCTCAACGCGGTGTCGCGACCGTCGAAGGGGATCGCGATGCGGGTGGCTTCGACGTTGGAGTAGATGTTGTCGTGCGAGAGCATCACGCCTTTGGGCTCGCCGGTGGTCCCCGACGTATAAATGATCGTCGCGAGATCGTCCGGCTTGATCATCAGAGCGTCTTCGCGATACGTCGCGATCGACTCCTTGTTCTCCCCCTCAGTCCCGCGCTTCTCGAGCTCGGCGATGGACATATTGGTCAAGCCGGGGATCTCATCGAACCCGATCATCGTCTTGAGCGCGGGGAGCAGCGCACGGATCTCCCTGATCTTTTCTGCCTGCGCCTTGTTCGAGACGAATATCGCAACGGCGCCCGAATCCTTGAGCATGTACGCGATCTGATCCGCGGGCAGGGTTGGATAGATGGGGACATCGGTGAGGCCGGCAGTCAGGCAGGCGAAGTCGGCGATCGCCCATTCTGGCCGGTTCTCTGAAAGAATCGCCACGCGGTCTCCGCGTCTGACGCCTAGCGATGAGAGTCCGCGCGCGGCATGGCGCACGCGGCTGGCTACTTCGGCGTGCGAAATGGGCTTGTACACGCCGCCACTCTTCGCTTGAAGGGCGTCCGGGCGGTTGTACTTCGAGATCGCGTCGAAAAAGAGGTGATTCAGCGTCCCGGGAGCGGGTCGCGGTCCACCTCTGGCTTCCATCAGCGGCATCCCTCAGCCTCCAGAAGAAGTGGTTCTAGTTGGACGGTTTCAGCAGGAGCACGAGCCGCACTGGACTGCCGGTGACCACAGTTCCCCGGTACTTCGCCGTAGCACTTATCACGATCGAATCAACTGCCGTGGCCGACGGGAGAAAGACAGAATGCACACGAATCTTCCTTCCCGCTATACCGCTTGCATCCGTGGTGTCGACTATAGATGCCTTTCCGGCGTCGTTCACCAGCTCGGCGAGCTGCGGATTGCTCTGCGAGACGATCGCGAAGCTCACGATGTACGATTTCACGACGCCGTCGTCCAGAGCCAACCCATGAGTGAGCTTTACGGAGAGCGGCGACTGCGTGACGTTGAGCGTGCTGTCGAGCAGCGAATATACCAGGCTATCCCGCGCGTTGACCGCCGCGATGAGATCAGGCCTCAGGGTGAGGTCGACGCGCTGTATCGCCTGAAGCGAGCCAACCGTGGCGACGATTCGTGCCGGCGTCGATCTCAGGCTGTCTCCAACAACGATCCCCGACGCGCTATCGACCGTGACACCGGAATCCGGAGAAACGAAGTAGACGGGTGCGGGAATGATCTCCTCTCCCTTGAAGTTGAAGGCGTGGACCACCGGGATGATCACAGCGCCGGTCGTGTCTCGCAGCGTGTCGCCGACTACGACCGAGGGCGCGCCCAACGTGTCGAACTGTATCGAGAGAACCGAGGTAGAGCCGCCGCTTATGTCCGTGCAGCCGAATGCGGCAAGACCGATCGCGCCAAAAAACGCCGTCAAAATCGCCAGCGGCTTGTTCATACCAGCCGGTCAGCGAGGATCGTGGCGAGGTTCACGTACGCCTGCGCAGCGGGGTCGGCGGGACTCCGCACGACAACCGGCTGGCCCGCCGCGAATGCGTCGGCGGTCGCGGCGGTGCGGGGAATTACCACGTCGAACACGATGTTGCCGGGAAGATATTTCTTCACGTAGTCAACTACCCGGTCACTGGCCGGATTGTTCTCTTCGTACATCGTGAGAAGAATTCCGTCGAGCGTCAGGCGCTCGTTCGTCGAGACGATATCCTGAATCATGCGGAGAATCTGAGGCGTCGTCTGAAGAGCCAGTGGCTCGCACTGAAGTGGCACGATCACGTGCTCGCTCGCGCCCAGGACCTTGCGTGTGATGGAGCCGAGTCCGGGCGGTGTATCCACGACCACGACCTGGCACCGCTGTTCGGCCATCTGCAGCAAATCCTGGAGCACATTCGTCTCACGCACGAGCTGCGAATAGACGGAATGATCCGCCTCATCCGCGACGGATCCCGCGAGAATCACCCGCAGCCATGGCAGGGCAGTCGGAAGAATGATCTCGCGCAGGCTCTTGTCGCCGCTGAGGTAATCGGCGAAACCCGCCGTCTCGTGTCCGCGGGCGAGGCCCGAGCCGTAGCGCACCGATCCCTGGGGATCCACATCGATCAGCAGCGTCTTCATTCCGCGGCGCGCGAACGCGGCGGCGAGATTTACTGCGGTGGTAGTTTTGCCAACTCCTCCCTTCTGGCTTACGACAGCGAGGACCGCTCCCATCTATTCTGAATTCCCGGGATACTCGCTCGCTTTCAGCTGTTGACTCTGCGGCGGAGGCTCGGAGCTTTTCATCTCATCGAGTGTCTTTTGCGCGTGCTTTACCCACCGCTCTGCTTCCGGGCTTCGCGGTGGATCCATCAGAAACGCTTCGAGATGAAATGCCGCATCGCTCACATCGCCGCGCCGGAGAAGAAGAAATGCCAGACCGTAGTGCGCTCCCGAAAGCGTGGGCTGGATCGCGAGTGCGCGACGATAGCAGCGAACCGCCTCGTCGAGCAGACCAAGCTTCGAGTAGGCGATTGCCATGTTCTGGAGGACCTTATGATTATTCGGCCGCTGCCGGAGCGCGAGCCGGTAGGAGGTCAGCGCAGCGTCGAAATCGCCCTGGCGTTCCAGCGCCAGCGCCTCATTGAGATAGTCGAGGTTCTCCGGCGCGGGTTTCGGTTTTCCGCCCGTGAGGCGATCCCAGAATGACATTTGGTCGAATCTACCGACTATGATGTGAGAGGGCTAGCTTACCTAACTGCTTTTCCCCGAACGGCTTGGGAGTGTAATGTCACCGCGAAAACACACCGTCGACGCCTCCAAAGGCGTGCTCGAAATCGAATGGCCATTCTTCGGGGAGCTCTCGCGCGGCCTGGCCCTGAAGGTGGCTCGGGTCTACGATCCCGAACTGGTCGTCGGGATCGCTACCGCTGGTGTGATTCCCGGTGCGGTGATCGCGGCAATTCTCGGGCGCGAGTTTCATTCTCTCATCGTCAGCCGCAAATACAAGTCATCGCGCACGCGTGAAGCTCCGCAGGTCTTCGGCTCAGCGCCGGCAGAAGTCCGGGGCAAGCGCGTGCTCATCGTCGACGAGACGTGCGATTCGGGCGACACGCTGCGACTCGCGGTCTCGGCGATCCAGGAGGCGGGCGCGTCAGAAGTTCGGACCGCGGTCTCGATCCGGACCGGAGCGTACGCTCCCGATTTTCATGCGATCGCGACGGAGAG
>JBBQAV010000136.1:0-5978 GCA_038316775.1 Gemmatimonadales bacterium
CGTGAAGGGACTCGTCGCCGGCAAAACTGGAACGACCAACAGCGGAACCGACGTGTGGTTCGTCGGTTACACGCCGACGATCGTCGCCGCGTTCTGGTTCGGCTTCGACAATCCCGCGCCGATCAGCGGCGACGCATCGGGCGGCCGGCTCGCCGCGCCGGCGTGGGTCGATTTCTATCAGAATGGCTGGCGCGAGGCGTCATCGCCGACCGCGTGGAATCCGCCGCCGGGAATGGTCGAGCGCATCATCGATCCGACGACGGGCTACCTCGCGACAGAATGGTGTCCGGTGTCGCGCAACGAGTACTACAAGCCCGAGCTGCCGCTCCCGACAATTCCGTGCCCCAACCATGGCCCCGACATGGGCGATGAGCCCAACGGCGACTGGCAGAACCAGCGCGATTGGGGGAACGACTTCGGCAAAAAAATCGGGAAAGCGCTCGGCAAGATCTTCAAGTTCTAGCTTTCGCGCGCGGGGATGTGGTTCGATAGATCTTTGTTTGGGTCGAGTCGGTGTATCCTCTTCGCGGCTACGCTCCCTCCCGCGGAGCCCCTAACTACGCTCCCTCGCTCCGCTCGGTCGCGGGTCTCCTCTGGTCGCTCGCTTTGCAAGCCGCTGCGAGGACACACCTCCTCTCCCATTCAGATCTGGCGATCCACGGATTGCGCGAAGCGGCACCGCACTGAAGACCGTGGCGAGACGGCGTATGCGGGCCAACTACCTACCGCGCGCTTTGCGCGCGTGTAGTTATGGATCTCTACGGGAGAGGCGTGGTGTCCTCGGAGCGGCTTGCAAAGCGAGCGACCAGAGGAGACCCGCGACCGAGCGGTGCGAGGGAGCGTAGTTGGGGGCTCCGCGGGAGCGAGCGTAGCCGCGAAGAGGATACCACGACTCGACCCAATACGAGATGCTTACTTCAAACCACGCCGAGGAAGTCGCGAGGCGAGGCAGCAAAGCCCGGGAAGATGCGGTCGAGAGCGCGGGCTCCAAGGTGATCTGATACGATTTCGGCGAAGACGGAGCGGAAATCGGTAGTAAGAGCGAGATCACGGCCTTCGTACAGCTGCTCCTGCTCGAGGCCCGGCCAGCGACCGTGCACCTTACCGCCCTTCACGTGCCCGCCGATGACGAACAGCGCGCCGGCGTGGCCGTGATCCGTGCCGCGGTTGCCGTTCTCTCTCGCCATGCGGCCGAACTCGGACATCGTAAGGATCACGACATCGTCCATCCTGTCGCCGAGGTCGGTGACGAGCGCGGCGATCGAGCGGGAGAAATCGTCCAGACGTTGCGCGAGCTGACCCGTCGTCGCGCCCTGGTTGACATGCGTATCCCAGCCACCGACGTCGGCGAACGCGATCTCCAGTCCGACGTTCGATTTGACGAGCTGGGCGATCTGTAGCAGACGCGATCCGAACTGCGATCTCGGATACTCGGCTCCGTTCTGCGGCAGATATTTCCGCGGGTTGGCGGAGCGCAGCATCTTCACCGCGTCGAACATCTCCGTTCCTGTTCCGTGAATGAGATCGGCTGAGCCCGTGCGATAGAGCGCCTCGAGACGCTCGGCCGAACTGCCGGTCGCGCGGACGCTGAACTCGTCGAGGCTGTTCATCGCCACCGTCGGACTCGGCCCCTCGAGAATGCGGGGAGTCTGCGGCGTCAGCGCCACGGCGCGGAAAGGAGTCCTGGGGAGATTGCATTCGTCGCACGTGCCCTTCACGGCGAGATAGCGATTGAGCCAGCCGTCCGTCGTGCTCTTGTTGTCCGGCGTGCCGGTTTCCATGTAGTCCTGCGCATCGAAATGCGAGCGCGTCGTGCTCGGACTTCCGACCGCGTGTACCGGGGCGAGGAGCTTCCGATCGTAGAGCGGCTTGAGTGGCGCAAGCGCCGGATGGAGTCCGAAGAATCCATCGAGATCGATCGCTCCACCCGCGACGTTTCGGGATGGCTGCGGAATGTTGATGGATGGGCGCATCGCGTAATACACGCGCTCGCCGTGGGGCACGACGATGTTCAGTCCATCGGCCGCTCCGCGCTGGAAGAGACAGATCAGTACTTTGCCTTTCGGCGCGTTGACGAGGTCCATGCCGAAAGCCGTCCGGCGTAGAAAGCTCGGACTGAGTCCCATCGTCACCAGCGCCAACGCGCCCGATTTCACGAATGCTCTGCGTTCCATCGTTCTCTCCTAATGCCGCTGAAACTCCGGTGAGCCCAGCGCCAATCCCACGATCTGAGGAAGTCCGGTGAGCTGCGGGATGTTTCCCATTCCGCGTCCCTGAAGCGCCGCAGCCGACATGTCCTGAATTCCTCTCGACGCGGCGCCATTGGCGAGCATCGGATGCTCGCCGGACACGAGCACCGCACGCGTGTCGGGCGAGACCATTCCATTTAGAATCGTCGCGACGACCGCATCGACCTGCTTCTCGCGTGGCGCTCGGGCCATCGTGTCGAGCGCCGGCAGTGCGCGGATATCCGCGCCCGGCAAACGTCCCGCCGCGGCAGCCATTCCGAAGTTGATACGATTCAGAATCGCGCCAGTGTTCATCCATGCATCGCCCGTCTCCGGCCAGCCATTCGGCGCCTGGTGTCCAAAGATCGGCTGGCCGAGATACGCGATCATCTGCGCCGTGCGCGGAGTATTGTCGGGCGCGGCGTTGAGCGCCCGCATGGCGCTGACCACGACTTCGAACGGCGACTTCACCTTGCTGCGAAATGCCTGCTGCGAGAAGAACTCCGGCGACGTGATGATCGCTTTCACCACTTCGCGGATGTCTCCATCCGTCTTCAAATAGACCTGCGCAGCGTGATCGACGAGTGCCTTCGACGGCGAGTCGCTCACGAACCGGCGGGCCAGCTTGAACGAGACGAAGTGCGCTGTCGCGGGACTTCTTGCGAGAATGTCGAGAACGTCTTCGGCATCCTCCATCCCACGTCCTGCGGCGAGCTTATGACCGAGTACGACTTTTTCGCCCGCGTCGTGTACCTGCGGGCGGAAGATGAATCCTCCGCCCTGCGCCGGCGGCTTGATCGTCCAGCCCGTGAACGCGCGCGCGACGTTGATCACATCCTGCTGCGTGTATCCGCCATCGACACCCAGCGTGTGGAGCTCAAGCAGCTCGCGCCCGTAGTTCTCGTTCAATCCCTGACGCTGGCGTTTCTGCTGCTGTTGCTGTTGCCTCTGCTGTTCGCGCACGGCTCCCATGATCGCGCCCAGTCCGCCTCTGCCCATTGGAGCGCGCCGCATCCTCGGCGCTCCGGCGGGACCGCTCAGCGTCGGACGAGTGCTGTCGGCCATGCTGCGCGCGTTGTCGAGATAGAAGAGCATCGCCGGGCTCTGCGCCACCGCCTCGAGCAGATCGCGGAATTGTCCCAGCGCGCGCGGGCGGATGACGTTCTGATCGAAGTCGGTCAGGTAGTACCGCTCGGGCGCGCCCTTGAGCGCGTAGATGTTGAAGTGATTTTCCCAGAAGTCGGTCATCACTTCCTGGAGCTGGCGCTCGCTCGCGACAGCGCGTGCAACACGCGACGATTGAAGCTGAGCCACGACCTGCCGCGTCGCATTGAACTGCTGGCCCCCGCCGAGCTGTTGACGGAGCGCCATGCTGTCGCCGGCGGTCATCGCGCTGGTCGAGTCTGCCCTCTCGCGCTTCACCTCTCGCTTGGCGCGCTGCTGATCGGCGTACTGCGAGAGCAGTTCGCTCTGATTCTGATTGAGGATTGAATAATTGGAGACGAACGCGTTCATCGCGTTGTCGTTGATCCTGTCAGGATGGAGCTGCTGATCGATCCATTGGTCGAGACCGATCGCGCGCACCTTCTGCACGTCGCCGGGTTTCGGACCGAACGTCAGACGGTTCAGTGCCTGGATGATCTGCTGGTCCGCGGGGAGGTCGCGAACATCCGAGCGCGCTATAACTGTTTTCGGCGGATTCTTCGCACCGGTTGTCTGCCCGTATGCGTAAATCGGTGCGGCGCTCGCGAACGCTGCGATACCTGCGACCAGTTTTGTGATGCGCATGCGCCTCCATCAGTTTGTTGCAACGACCTATGCAGCAGCAGCGTATGCATGGTAGACGCGCGAAGTCGTCAGATCGTTAAGCCCAGCTATAGAGGATCCATGTTCACTGCCAACCTTCCACAGGGGGTCTCGAGAGACTGATCACGCGCTGCCTTGCGATCGATCCCGCCGACCGTCAGCAGACGGCAGCCGAGCTCGTCGAAGCCATGGAAGATCCGGACACGATTAGCGGGTCGTTCGCCGCGAGCGCGGGGATTTACACGCGCATGCACCCGACCACCGCCGCGGCGGAGTCAGCATTGGTCCAGAAGCATGTGGACCTCGGCGTCATCGCGGTGTTGCCGTTCGTGAATCTCGGTGCTGATTCGAGCAACGCCTATCTCGCGACCGGCGTGACGAATGCGATGTGAAAGACATCTTCGCGGTCGAGGACGAAATCGCGAATGCCATCGCGGAATCGGTGCGGCCGATGGCGGGGCAGAGGAGACAAACCGCGAGGATCTGAGTCCAAAGCGCGGCGGCGTGAACACTGCAGGAGCTGCGGGTCACAATGACTCCCAGCGAAGCTCACAACCTGTCCGAGAAGCGCCGTGGAATTTTCTACGCGATCTCGGCGGCGGTCCTGTTCGGGGCAGCAGCGCCATTCGCCAAGTCTCTACTGGGCGAAACATCACCGCAGGCGATGGCGGGTCTGCTCTATCTGAGCTCAGGCGCCGGAATGGCGATCGTTCGCGCTCTGCGACCGGGTCACAGCACCAACAGTCTCGGAAAGAAAGACGTGCCCTGGATCATTGGCGCCGTCCTCGCCGGCGGCGTCACCGCTCCCTTTCTATTAATGAACGGCTTGCAGCGAACGCCCGCGTCGGTGGCGTCGCTGCTTCTCAATCTCGAAGCGGTTTTCACGGCGGTGATCGCCTGGCTGCTGTTCGGCGAAAGATTCTCGGCGCGCGTCGCGCTCGGATTGATCGCCGTAATAGCCGGCGGAATTCTCCTCGGCTGGCAGGGCCGGGCACACTGGTCGGACAGCTGGGGGCCGGCGCTGGTGGCGGGTGCGTGTCTCGCGTGGTCGCTCGACAACAACCTGACGGAGAAAATCTCCCGCAGCGATCCGATTCAGATCGGCATGATCAAAGGGCTCGCCGCGGGCGCGATCAACACGCTGCTGGCGCTCGCACTCCACGCGGTGTGGCCGAGTGCGGCGAAAATGGGGCTGGCCGCAATCCTTGGATTTCTGGGATACGGTGTCAGTCTCGTGCTGTTCGTGATGGCCCTTCGGCGAATTGGCACGACTCGCACGATCGTATCTTTTTCTGTTGCTCCTTTTGTCGGAGCGACTATCGGCGTTCTGATTTTCCACGAGCCCGTGACGGGTCTTCTCGTTGCGTCCGGCCTTCTCATGGCGCTTGGTGTGTTTATCACCGCAACCGCGCCGCGCCCCAGGAGTGACAAATGACCATGCCGATGATCGATCCCCTTGCGCTCAGGATCTTCGTCTACGACGAAATCGTCGCGCGCGGCCTGCCTCCAAAATCGAGTGAGATCGCCTCGCACTTCGGAACATCCGCTGATATTGCGCGGCGTGAAATAGGAGCGCTGAAAATCGGCAAGACGATTCTCCCCGACCCGAAGTCGGGAGAGATCTGGATGGCTGGTCCGTTCTCGTCCGCACAAACTCCCTATCAGGTTGTCCGGGATTCGCGCCGGTGGTGGGCGAATTGTGCGTGGGACATGCTCGGCGTCCCGATGATTCTGAAGGAGCGCGCGACTGTCACGACGGGCTGCACGGATTGCGGAAGGCCGCTCACTGTCGATTGTGATCCCAACACTCCGCCGACGACAGACGCCGTCGTGCACTTCCTCGTACCCGCGCGCTCGTGGTACGAAGACATCGGCTTCACCTGAGCAAACATGTCTCTCTTCCGGTCGGAAGAGCATGTGCGCACCTGGGCTCGTGCGAATAAC
>JBBQAV010000137.1:0-5953 GCA_038316775.1 Gemmatimonadales bacterium
TCGTCGCCTGCGAGGACCTCCTCCGACTCCCCACGAGATTCTATCCGTGAGTCATGCGTTAGTCGTCGCGCCTTGCTCCCCGACACACCCGCGCGAGCGCGCCGAGCGAAGCTCGGCATCCCCGCAAAAAGGGTGGGCGATCGCAAATCCCTTCGACGCGCGTGCTGTTGATACACTGTCCAGGGAGGTGAGGGTGTCCTCGCAGGCGACGACCCACGAGCGACAATCGGTCTGCCGACGCAATTTCAGAGCGACTCAGTGCCTGGACTCGCGACGCCGCCTCGGGGCGCTGACGAGCGAGAGCCCGGAGCCGTAGAGGATACCCTCGCCGACCGCGTACGGTGATGCCAATCGAAGCGACACCAGTACAACGGCTCGCCTAGTCCTCGCTCCCGACCTTCGCGAAAAAAGCCTGCAGATCGATGCGCAGGCCAGGGTAGTCCGGCGACGGCTGCCACTCAATCGTATCCGTCAGGATTTCCGGCCTCTGATCCTCGGGGCGCCAGCGCTCGATCAAGTGCGCAACGGGCTCAACGATCCAGTACTCGGGGACCTTGAACCGCTGGTAGAGCAGTCGTTTCTTGTGACGATCACGCCGTGCGCTGGAGGGGGAAACGATCTCGATCGCGAGAAGGAGCGATTTGATATCCTTCCAAGCCTTAGGCTTTGGCTTCGTCCGCGGAATTACAAACAAATCGGGCTCGACGACGTTGCGGGGGTCTATTATCACATCACCCGGGGCGAAAAACCCGTTGCCGACAGGATTCAGTTCGAGATAGTTGGCGATTAGGCGGGCGAGCTCCCACGACACACCCTGGTGCGGAAATCCGGGCGGCGGGGTCACATGGAGCTCGCCGTCGATGATCTCGTACCGATTCCCGTCGTCGGGAAGCGATTCGAGCATTTCGTATGTCCATTCTTTCGGTGCTGTGGCGGGCATGCCCATAGTCTATGCTCCTAAGCCGGTCTTCTTACCTGGATTCTCCGTGAACGCGGGCGAAAAAATCCACGAGGTCTATCCGCAAAGCGGGATGATCCGCGGACGGCCGCCACTCGATGACCTCTGTCACGATTTCAGGCCGCTCGTCTCTTGGCCGCCACCGTTCGATAAGCCTTCCCTCGGAATCCACGATCCAATACTCCGGCACCTCGAAACGCTGGTACAGAAGCCTTTTCTTGGTTCTGTCGGTGCGATGCGATGACGGCGACAACACTTCGACGGCAAGGAGCAGGGCACCTGCCTCCTGAAGCGTGTGAGGCTTCCTGCCATTTACGAGAGGAACGACGAAGAGGTCTGGTTCTACCACATTCCTGGCATCGAACACGACATCAGCCGGCGCAAACAGGCCGTGCCAGAAGGGGAATTGTCTAAGGTACGGGTCGAAAACCGCGCAAAGATTCCAAAGGACGTCCTGATGGCTCCATGCAGGCGCTGGAGTCACGAGCAATTCGCCGTCGATGATCTCGTACCGATTCCCGTCGTCCGGAAGCGATTCGAGCATTTCGTATGTCCATTCTTTCGGTGCTGTGGCGGGCATCCCCATAGTCTAAGCTCCTCGGCGAACAGGCTGCAAGCGAACATTCGCCGAGAGTAAACGGTGTGGCGCCGAACGGCGCATCAATCCGTCGCGACTGAGCGCACCGGAGGGCGTCAAGCGCGTTTTCGCCGGTCCGTCGGGGGAGGTCCTCTACTGCTCCGGGCTCTCGCTCGTCATCGGGGCCCGGCGGCGTTCCGCGTCGATGGAGGTAATCGGACGGAGACGTCATGGCGACCCGATTGTCGCTCGTGGGTCGTCGCCTGCGAGGACCTCCTCCGACTCCCCACGAGATTCTATCCGTGAGTCATGCGTTAGTCGTCGCGCCTTGCTCCCCGACACACCCGCGCGAGCGCGCCGAGCGAAGCTCGGCTTCCCCGTGAAAAAGGGTGGGCGATCGCAAATCCCTTCGACGCGCGTGCTGTTGACACACTGTTTAGGGAGGTGAGGGTGTCCTCGCAGGCGACGACCCACGAGCGACAATCGGTCTGCCGACGCAATGTCAGAGCGACTCAGTGCCTGGACCCGCGACACCGGCTCGGTGCGCTGACGAGCGAGAGCCCGGAGCCGTAGAGGATACCCTCGCCGACCGCATACAGAGATGCCAATCGAAGGCGAACGTATATTTCATGACATGAACGCCGCAGAAATCCGCAAAAAATTCACCGGCTATTTCGAGAAGCAAGGCCACACCGTGCTCCCGAGCTCACCGGTCGTGCCCGGCGACGATCCGACGCTCATGTTCACCAACGCGGGCATGGTCCAGTTCAAGAAAGTCTTCCTCGGACAGGAGCAGCCTCCCGCGGGCCGCCGCGCGACGACGGTGCAGAAGTGCGTGCGAGCAGGCGGAAAGCACAACGACCTCGAGCAGGTCGGCCACACCGCCCGCCACCACACGTTCTTCGAGATGCTCGGCAATTTCTCCTTCGGCGATTACTTCAAGCGCGACGCGATTCGGTTCGCGTGGGAGTTCGTCACGAAGGAGCTGAAGCTCGACCCGAAGCACATTCGCGTGACGGTGTTCGAAGAAGACGACGAAGCGCGCGCTCTCTGGCGCGAGATCGCCGGCCTATCGGACTCGCGCATCTACGGCCTCGGCGCGCACGACAACTTCTGGCAGATGGCGGACACCGGACCGTGCGGGCCGTGCACGGAGATTTTCATAGATCTCGCGCACGTCGCGAAGGATTTCGCGCTGCCTCCGGGCGCAAAAGGCGAATGGACGGAAATCGACCGCAAGGAATTCTCGAAGGATGCGTTCGTCGAAGGAGCGGAAGCGGGACGGTTCCTCGAGTTCTGGAACCTCGTCTTCATGCAGTTCGACCGTCAGGAAGATGGAAAGCTCGTCCCGCTTCCCAAGCCGTCGGTTGATACCGGAGCCGGGCTCGAACGCATCGCCGCGATCATGCAGGGCGAATCGAACAATTTCCACGCGGACGTTTTTCAGGCGCTCATCAAGGCGGTCGAGAAGACCATTCGCAAGAAATACGACCGCGGCGAGGAAGGAGCATCATTCCGCGTCATCGCGGATCACAGTCGCGCGGTCGCATTCCTGCTCGCGGACGGAGTTTTCCCGTCGAACGAGGGCAGGGGCTACGTCCTGCGCCGCATCCTGAGGCGCGGAGTGCGTCACGCATGGCTGCTTGGCCGTCGCCAGCCGACGCTGGTCGAAGTAGTGCGCGTCGTCATCGACCAGATGGGCGACGCGTATCCCGAGCTCAAGCAGAGGTCGAAGCACATCATCGATACCACGCGCGCGGAAGAGGAACGCTTCCTTACGACGATCGAGGGCGGGATGCGCCGCTTCGACGAGCTTGCGCCCAAGAAAACGACGCAGGGCTCGACCGCGATGCACGGGACGATCGCGGGCGAAGACGCATTCAAGCTCTACGACACGTTCGGATTCCCGATCGATCTTACCGAATTAATGGCGCGGGAGCGGGGCTATTCGGTTGATATCGCGGGATTCGAGGCGGCGCTACAAGGGCAGCGCAGCCAGTCGCAGGAGGAGCGTCGCTCGAAGAAAGTCGGGGCTGCAGCCGATGCCTTTGCCCCAGACTGGGCGCCAGAGAAAACAGGAACCTTCGTCGGATACGACTCGCTCGATGTCGAAACCGAGGTAGTTGCCAAACACGACCTTCCCGACGGACGCGTCGCCGTAATGCTGCGTGAAACGCCGTTTTATGTCGAATCCGGCGGACAGATCTCGGACCGGGGCGAGATACTCGGCGAAGGGTGGCGCGTGGACGTCGACGAGCTTCGCAAGGTCGACGGCCGCATCGCCGCGCTCGGCAAGGTGACGGGCAAAGTTCAAATCGGCAAAGCTCGCGCGACCGTTCCGCGCGATCGCCGCCGCGACACCGAGCGCAATCACACCGCCACCCACCTCCTTCACGCTGCTCTCCGCCAGGTACTCGGCGAGCACGTGCACCAGGCGGGCTCGCTGGTCGCGCCCGATCGTCTGCGTTTCGACTTCACGCATCACGGGCCGCTCACCGAGCAGCAGCTTTCCGAGATCGAGAATCTCGTGAACCGCGGAATTCTCGAGGGGATTTCGCTTACGTTTGAGCAAAAACGGTTGGCCGAGGCGAAGGCGGCGGGCGCGATGTCGCTGTTCAATGAGAAGTATGGGGACGTCGTGAGAGTCGTCTCGATTCCGGGCGTGAGCATGGAGCTCTGCGGCGGCACGCACGTTCGCAACACGGCCGAGATCGCGATGTTCAAGATCGTGAGCGAGACGGGCGTGGCAGCGGGAGTGCGTCGCATCGAAGCGGTGACGGGCAGGGGAGCGCTCGAGCTTTTTCGCGCACGCGAGCACGAGTTGCAGGAGATCGAGCATCTCGTCCGCGCTCCCCATGGCCAGGCGGTCAAGCGGATACAGACGCTCGTCGATGATCGTCGTGTGCTCGAGAAGCGCCTCGAGGAAGCGATGCGGAGCGGCGGCGGCGGCGCGATCAAGTCCCTCGTCGACCAGGGAACCGTGGTGAACGGCGTCAAAGTCGTGGCCGCGAACGTGAGCGCGCCCGATCTCCCGGCGCTACAGGCCATGGGCGATGCATTGCGCGAACAAATGGAATCCGGCGTCGGCATCCTCTCGGCATCCTTCGACAACGGGAAGAATGCAATGCTCGCAGTCGTCAGCGACGACCTTCGCGACCGCGGGGTACGGGCGGACAACATCATGAAGGAGTTGGCTGCCGCAGCCGGCGGAAAGGGGGGCGGTAAGCCGCACATGGCACAGGCCGGAATTCCTGACGCCGCGCGAATGGCGTCCGTGGTCGCCGAAGCGCCCGAGATGATTCGCAAACACCTCGCGGCCGTCGCGTGACCGAGGGCAAGCGGCGTGCGCCCGAGGAGCTCGAGGCTGCAATGCTGAGCGCTCTCGAAAACAACTCATCTCCAACGGCGAGTCAGGTTCTGGATGCGGCAGGGCGCCTGCTGGACCGGATTCTTCAGTCTGACTGCGAGAGCCGCGCGTCCGCGCTCGACCTGCTGACAGTCGACGCCCTCATGACCCACGCCCTCGAGATCGCCAACGGGGATCCGGAATCGTTCGAGGTATTCTCCGAGCAGGCAATGCGGCGAATTGCGTCGGCCGGATGATCGTCATCCTCTTCACCGGGGGCACGATCGCGATGCGGAACGATCCCGGCGGCGGCGGAGCAATGCCGGCGCTAACGCCCGCGGAGATTCTTCAGGCGACGAAGGGAATTCGCGCGATTACGGGAATCGAGACCGAGGAGTGGGGGCAGTTTCCCGGACCGCACATGACGGTCGAGCTGATCTGGGCGCTGAGGAACCGGATCGTCACGCACCTCGCGCGGCCGGAAGTGACTGGTGTGGTGATCACGCACGGCACTGACACGCTGGAGGAATCCGCCTATCTCGTCGCACGATCGATGTCGAGCGAGAAGCCGGTCGTGTTTACCGGCGCGATGCGGACGATGAGCGACCTCGGATGGGACGGGCCAGCCAATCTGTTCGAGGCGGTGCAGGTCGCCGCGAGTCCGGAGATAAGAGGGTTCGGCGTGCTGGTCGTGATCGGCGGGCAGATCTTCGCGGCGCTCGACACCACCAAGACCAACACGCATTTGCTCGACGCGTTCGAGAGTCCGGGGCTGGGGCCGCTTGGAGTTCTCGACGAAGGCGAGCTGATTCTGCGGCGCGAGATGCCACCGTCACCCCCCATCATAAATCCTAACTCGCTCGCGACTCCCATCGACATCATTTTCGCCGCCGCGGGAGCAGACGCTCGCCTTCTCGACGCATCGCGCGAAACTGCGCGCGGGCTCGTCTTGGCGGCGATGGGGCGCGGCAACGTTCCGCCGGCAATGGTGCCCGGAATCCAGCGTTGGGTAAGCGATGGTAAGCCGGTCGTGATCACGTCGCGAACGCAGGGCGGGCGAGTGGGGCACACC
>JBBQAV010000138.1:0-5915 GCA_038316775.1 Gemmatimonadales bacterium
GCGGCGATGATCGCTGCTGCCGCGCGGACGGGATCGCCGGGCTGCTTGCCGCTGTAGGCCCGGATGTCGGTCAGATTCTTTCCAGCGGTCGTAGCGTAGTCGGCAATCCGATTCTTGCTCTCGCCGGCCGACCGTCCCGCCCAATCCGTGCGAAATCCGCTCGGCTCTACGATCGTAACCTTGATGCCCAGAGGCGCGACCTCGATCGACAGCGCCTCCGAGAATCCCTCGACGGCGTACTTGGTCGCGTTGTAGTAGGCGAGCGTCGGAAAACTCCGCAGTCCGCCGATCGACGAGATGTTGACGATGTGCCCGCTCCGCTGCTTCCTCATGATCGGAAGCACGGCACGGGTCATTGCCGAGAGTCCGAAGAAGTTGATCTCGAACATCCTTCGGACTTCGTCGTCGTCGCTCTCCTCGACGGCGCCGAAGTAACCGATGCCGGCGTTGTTCACGAGCACATCGATCCGCCCAAAATGTTTCTCCGCGCTGGTGACAGCCGCACGGACTTCGACGGGATCGGTCACGTCCAGCTCGAGCACGAGGGCGCGATCCTCCCTGCCCTTCGCGATATCCTCGACCTTCGCCGGATCGCGCGCCGTGACTACGGCGCGGTGCCCGCGATCGAGAACCGATTTGGCAAGCTCGCGGCCGAAGCCGGTCGAGCAGCCGGTGATGAACCAGACCTTGTCGTTCGTCGTTTTCGTGTCAGTCATAGTGAATCCGTTTATGCGAACAAGAATCCTGCCGGGGGACTAACTTTCAGCCGTGAGTTTCTCCTTCAATATTGCTTCGACCGCCGGCTCGGCACGAGCCGGCATTTTTTCGACTCCCCACGGCCCGGTCGAGACTCCCGCATTTATGCCGGTCGGGACGCTCGCCACAGTGAAGGCGCTCGACCCCGACGATCTCGTGCAAATGGGCGCGTCGATGATACTCGGCAACGCCTACCACCTGCACCTCCGGCCTGGCGACGAGGTGGTACGCGAGATGGGCGGCCTCCACAAGTTCATGCACTGGGATCGTCCCATCCTGACCGACTCAGGCGGGTTTCAGGTATTCTCGCTGGCGCAGCTGCGGACCGTCAACGAGGACGGCGTCGAGTTCCAATCGCACATCGACGGCTCCCGCCGGTTCTTCACCCCCGAAAGCGTGATGCAGATCGAGCGCAACCTGGGCGCAGACGTCATCATGCAGTTCGACCACGTGATTCCCGGCCAGTCGGACGAAGCGTCCGCCCGCGATGCGAGCGAGCGAAGCATCAGATGGCTGGCGCGATGCCTGGCCGAGGTACAGCGGCTGGAGATCACCCAACCGCTGGAAGATCCGCCGCGCGAGGAGTTGCCTGGCGACAACCCACGGAATCATCAGGCGGTCTTTCCGATAGTTCAGGGCGGCATCCACGCCCACCTTCGACGGGAAGCCGCGACCACCATTCGCTCAATGCACGACTGGCCAGGCTTCGGAATCGGGGGCCTTTCAGTGGGTGAGGAAAAGGACGCGATGTACGAGATGCTCGAGGTCGTCGACGACGCGCTGCCGAAGACCCACCCCCGCTATCTCATGGGCGTCGGTTTTCCCGAAGATCTGATCGAGGGTATTCGGCGCGGCGTCGACCTGTTCGATTGCGTGGCACCGACCCGGATGGGGAGGAATGGCGCGGTATTCACCAGAGATGGCCGTTTGAACATCAAGCGCGCCGAATTTCGGACAGATCCCAAGCCGCTGGACCCGGAATGCGACTGCGCCGCGTGTACCAGATTCAGCCGGGCCTACATCCGCCACCTTTTCGTGTCGGACGAAATCCTCGGGCTCCGCCTACTTTCCCTGCACAATGTACATTTCCTGCTGTCGCTCGCGCGCGCGGCGCGGCAGTCCATACGGAACGGCGACCTCGAGCAGTGGGCGCGGGACTGGCTGGCTCGCTATCGTGTGGCCTCACCGCTCGCCGTCTGAAACAGCTTCCGCCACTAAACCGGTTTCCTTCCTATGCAAGGCAATGCACTCCTCGGCTCCATTTTCATGTACGGAGCCATCTTCGCGATCTTCTACTTCATTCTCATCCGGCCCCAGGCGAGCCAGCGCAAAAAGCACGACGAGCTGGTGCGCAACCTCAGGAAGGGTGATGAGATCGTCACCACCGGCGGGCTGGTCGGCGAAGTCCTTTTCATCAAGGAAAAAGGCGGCGAGGACAAGTCGGCGGGAATGGACGACCGCGTCACTATCAAGTCGGGCGACACGCGCGTGATCATCGAGCGGGGACGCATCGCCAAGATCAACAGGCCGGCGTCGGCGGTCTCCAACGTCACCGCTGGGTGAGCATCCTCGACATCCGGGTGCTGGGTGACCCGGTCCTTCGAAAGCCGACAAAGCCCGTCACTCAGGTAACCGACGAGCTGCGCAAGCTCATCGCCGACATGTTCGAGACAATGTACGCCGCCGAGGGAATCGGACTGGCCGCGCCACAGGTGGGGCGGACGGAGCGGATTGCGGTCGTCGATGTCGAGGGAAAAAAGTACGCCCTTATCAATCCACAGGTTCTCGCCACCGAAGGTGAGAAGCTCAAGGAAGAGGAGGGTTGCCTCTCGATCCCCGACATCTATGGTGATGTCGAGCGTCCGGCGACGGCAACCATCATGGCAATCGACGAGAGCGGGAAGGAGTACGAGGTCACGGGCTCGGAGCTCCTCGGGCGCTGCTTCCTGCACGAGATCGATCATCTCGATGGGAAGCTGTTCATCGACTACCTGAGCGTGCTCAAGCGCAAAGCGGCGATGTCGAAGTGGGAGAAGGCGAAGGGAGAGTATCCCGGCTTCATCAGAAAGGTGCGCACCGAAGTGAAGGGTGAGCACCACCACGAGACGGAGATGTAGTGCGCGTCATATTCTGGGGAACGCCGGATTTCGCCGCGCCTTCGCTTCACGCTCTCGTCGGAGAAGGATTCGAGGTCGTCGGAGTCGTCACTCAGCCCGACAAGCCGCAGGGGCGGTCGCGCGAGATAATCACGTCGCCGGTGAAGCAGATCGCCATCGAGGAAGAGATCCCGCTCTTCCAGCCGAAGGACGCCCGCGATCCTGAGCTTTTCGACCTTCTCGAGAAGCTCAAGCCCGACGTCTCGATCGTCGTCGCATACGGACACATCCTGCCGCAGAAGATCATCGATCTGCCGAAGCAGGGAACGCTCAACGTCCATGCGTCCCTCCTTCCCGCATTGAGAGGTGCGGCGCCGATTCAGGCAGCGATTCGCCAGGGATTGTCCGAGACCGGAGTCACGCTGATGCGCGTGATCCCCGCGCTCGATGCAGGCCCCACGATCTTTCAGGCGTCCACGCCGATCTTCGAGGACGAGACATACGGGGAGCTGCAGGTCAGGCTGTCCGAGCTTGGCGCGCTCACGCTCGTTGAAGGCCTGACGCTGCTTTCACTTGGACAGGCGAAGGAGACAGCGCAGGACGACTCGCGCGCGACGTATGCGCCTAAGGTCAACCGCGAATCGTCCCGAATCAGCTGGAAGGATTCCGCGCTGGATATCTCGCGCCTCATTCGCGCATCCGACCCAAAGCCGGGCGCATTTACCACGACTCCGAAGGGAGAGGTGAAGCTTTTCGGGCCGAAGGTGATGGACGGCATCAAGGGCAAACCCGGAGAAGTCATGACGACAACGGGCGACCTTGTGATCGCCTGCGGACTCGACGCGATTCGGATCAGCGGAGTGCAGCCCGCCGGCAAGAGCCGCATGACCGCGCACGAATGGGCGCATGGGCGAGGCACTGTCGTGGGCGACAGGTACGGCGTTTGACGTCACCCGCCGTCTCACCCGACCTGAAGGCGTCGATGGCGGACCTGCCGTGCGTCCACGCCGTCACCAACGACGAGATCATGCTTCGGCCCGGGTTTCTACGGAAAGCCATGGGCATCATGCGAGTCCTCGGCGACAAGGGCGCGATCCACATTCGATCCCAGCTTCTCGATTCGCCGACTCTTTACGGGCTCACTCTCGCGCTGCTGGAGCTTCACGAGCAGACCAAGTGCTGGTGCATCGTGAACGACCGGGTGGACGTCGCGCTCGCCTGCGGAGTCCAGGGAGTGCAGCTGACGCACAAGTCCATCTCCGTACCGGACGTGCAGAGAATCGCGCCCGCGCTCCGTATCGGCGCGAGCGTACATTCGCCGGACGAGGCGCGGGATGCTGAGAATGCCGGCGCGGACTGGTGCGTCGCGGGGCATGTGTTCGAGACGGAGACGCACCCCGGGATGCCCCGCCGGGAGAACACCTTCATCAATGATATCGTTGCCGTCGTGAGCTTTCCGGTGATCGCCATTGGCGGGATCCGCCCGGAGCACGTTCGATCGCTCGTCCACAGAGGCGCGCACGGGGTTGCCGCCATTCGCGGAATTTGGAACGACGAGAATCCCGATCTCGCTGCGAGCCGCTATCTTTCACAGGTATGACGGAGTCGAGCGGTACTTTGACGGAAGCAGTGGCGGAAGAAGTCGTCCTCACGGTGAACGGAGCAGAACGGCGGGTTTCGGCCGGCTGGACGTTGGCGGACCTTCTCGCATCGCTCGAGCTCGACGCACGAACCGTCGTAGTCGAGCGCAACGGAGTCATCCTGCGCGATCGTTCCTCCTTTGCCTCGCTCGATCTCGCTGCCGGCGATTCGATCGAGATCGTCCACTTTGTTGGCGGAGGTTGATGTGGCCATCTCGCACGCGGAGCCCATTTCAGCAACGCTGACCGACCCGCAGCCTTTGGTGATCGCGGGCCGCGAATTCCGCTCGCGCCTGATGGTCGGCACCGGCAAGTACGCGTCGAACGCGCAGATGATCGAAGCCATCGAGGCCTCGGGCGCGGAGGTCGTAACCGTCGCGGTGCGGCGCGTCGATCTCGACCGCTCGAAGGACGAAGCAATTCTGCATCACCTCGACCCCGATCATTTCTTTTTGCTCTCCAACACGGCCGGATGCTTCAACGCGAGCGACGCCATTCGCTACGCGCGCCTCGCGCGAGCCGCCGGATTCAACGAGTGGGTTAAGCTCGAGGTGATCGGCGACCAGCAGACTCTGCTGCCCGACACGATCGGACTTCTCCAGGCGACGAAGACGCTCGTCGACGAAGGCTTCAAGGTGCTGGCGTACACCAATGACGATCTCGTCACCGCGCTCAAGCTGGAAGACGCTGGCGCGGTCGCCGTGATGCCGCTCGCCTCCCCCATTGGCTCGGGACTCGGGATGCTGAATCCTTATGCGATCCGCACGATCAAGCAGCGGCTTTCGGTTCCGGTGATCGTCGACGCCGGCGTTGGTACCGCATCCGATGCCTGCATCGTCATGGAGCAGGGCGTGGATGGAATTCTCATGAACACTGGAATTGCGGCGGCACAGGATCCGGTACGGATGGCGGCGGCAATGAAGGGTGCTGTTGAAGCCGGAAGGCACGCCTATCTCGCCGGCAGGATGCCGCGTCGCGAAGTCGCGGTTCCGTCTTCGCCTACGACGGGGATGCTCGGATCGTGAACGCCACCGTTGCATCTACCAATGCAGTAACCGCCTCGCGCGCGGTGGCTGCCGAGGTCTGCGTCGATCTGCGGCGCGGAGAATTCCTGGATCAGTCGTTCGAGAGGCGCGTCGCTCCACTCGACGCCCGCGACAGGCGCTGGACTCGTGAGCTCGTTTACGGGACGCTACGCCATCGCGCCGTTATCGATGTGATTCTCTCCGATCGCGTACGCGGCGGACTCGTTCGCCTCGACCCGGATGTGATCGACCTGCTGAGGCTCGGCGTCTATCAGCTGATGTTCATGGGGAGCGTCCCGGCATACGCCGCGATCGCCCAGACCGTCGAGCTCGCGAAGCGCAGGCACGGACTCGGCGCCAGCAAGCTCGTGAACGCAGTGCTCCGCCGCACCGACCGC
>JBBQAV010000139.1:0-5893 GCA_038316775.1 Gemmatimonadales bacterium
GGGCCGTCCATCGCGGCGGTGATTCTCGCCAAATTCGGCCTCGCGTGGTGCTTCGGTATCAATGCGCTGAGCTATTTCGCGGTTCTCGCCAGTCTGGGAAGGATCAGATTGCCGGCCTGGACTCCGGTGATTCACCTGGTATCGCCATACGAGCAGCTGAAGCAGGGTTTGAGCTACATCCGCAGCTCGCGCTCGGTGTCTGGTCTGATGGGAGTGATCGCGATTTATTCCATCTTCGGATTTCAGTATCTGACGATGATGCCCGTCGTCGCGCGCGACGTCCTCCACACTGGCGCGAGCGGATATGGATTGCTTCTGACTTTTGTCGGCATCGGCGCGCTCACCGGTGCTCTCTCGCTGGCGGGGCTCGGCGGGCGAATCAGACGGGGACGATTGTTCAACGCCACCGCATATGCGTTCGCGGGACTGACGATTCTCTTCTCGTTGACGCGGTCGGTTCATCTCGCTGCCGCCGTGCTGCTCTTCCTCGGCCTCACGATGCTGATCAACGGCGCGCTCGCGAATGGCATTCTGCAGTCGGTGGTCCCCGACGAGCTGCGCGGCCGCGTGATGGCGACCTATGTCTTCGTATACGTTGGATTCACGCCGATCGGCTCCCTTATGGCCGGTGTTGTGTCGCGGTTCGTCGGCGTTCAGTGGGCGATCTTCAGCGGCGGGGTGGTGATGCTTGCGTACTCGCTGTGGGCGTTCTGGAAATACCCGGAGATGCGGGCAGTGTAACGATGTCTCGATCTAGGCCTTGATCCACACCCTGATCGCGATCAACACCAGGAAGACCGCAAATGCCTTCTGTAGCTGCGGTCCGGAAAGGGTCTGCGCGAGCCTGGCACCCGCCCACGCGCCGAAAAGGAGCCCGAGCGCAATCCAAAGCGACGCGGCGATGTTGAGATGTCCGCGGCGATAGTACTCCCACGCGCCGAGCGCACCGACGGGGAGAAGGAGAGCGCCTAGCGAAGTCCCCGTTGCCGTTTGCGGTTGGAACTTCGCCAATAGAATCAGCGCGGGGCCGATCACGATGCCACCGCCGATTCCGAACAGGCCGGCGAGCACTCCCGCGGCGAGCCCGATAGCAATAAAGAGAATCACGATTTGTCAGCTCGAGGATGAATGTTGGAGAATCGGTCAGCTAACTCTTAAGGTCGGGCTCATGATGCTGGAATCCCCTTTTTGGTTGCCTCTAACACCTTGTCGGCGAAGATGTCTATCTCCTGCACCGTCGTGTACACGTTTGGCGTGATGCGGATCCCCTTGAACTCGGCATGAACGATCGGTGTGTTCACTATCCGGTGTTGATTCAAAAGCCACGCACCAAGCTTGATGTTGTCGAGACCTTCGACCTGGAATAGCGCGATCGCGCCCGCCTGCCTGTTGTCGAGCGGCGTCGGTACCGTAACGCGGGAGCTCTCCGCGAGGAGCCGTTTCGCCCACCTGTCACGCAGGTAGCGAAGCCGAGCGATCTTCCTGTCGATCCCAATGCCATGATGGAATGCCAGCGCGGCTGAGATCGCGTTGTGATTCGCGGCCGGGTGGGTGCCAATCTCCTCGTATTTCCGTATGTCATTGTCCTGGGTCGCGGCAGCGGCCATCAGCGGCCAGAGATTCTTCTGCTTGTCCTTCCGCACGTAGAGAAATCCGGTGCCGACAGGGGCGAGCAGCCATTTATGAAGGCTCGTCCCGTAGTAGTCACACTTGAGATCATCTCTCTTGAACGGGAAGTGCGCGAATGCGTGCGCGCCATCGACGAACACCTCGATGCCAAGTGGGCGCGCCATCTCGACGATTCGCCGCACAGGCATGATCTGGCCGGTAAGGTTGGTGATGTGCGTGACTTCGATGACTTTCGTGCGCGGCGTGATCGCTGCCCTGAACTGCTCGACCAGATAGTCGTCTGACGGCGGCGGCACCTTGAACGAGACCTGCTTGACGACGATTCCATCGCGCCGCGCGCGCTGCTCCCACGACGTGATCATCCGGCCGTAGTTCTGGTTCGTGATCACGACTTCGTCGCCCCGCTTGAGGTCGAGTCCGAAGATCATGATCTCGTTGGCTTCGGACGCGTTGCGCGTGATCGCCATCTCTTCGGTGTCGCATCCGAACTCGGTAGCGAGATCGCGCCTGACGCTCTCGACCCGCGGCTCGAGCACGCGCCACATGTGCTCGACGGGCAGCTCGTTCGAGAATCTCAGGTCCCGGATCATCGCCTCCAGCACGTGACTCGGCGTCGGACTGCACCCGCCGTTGTTGAGATTGATCATCGTGCGGTCCGAGTCGAACGCGCGCTGGATCTCGGCCCAGTAGGACTCGTCGTCGGCGACGGCAGCAGGAGTGCGATCGCCGGCTATCGCGTTGGCGCGAAAGAGGGACCTCATCGCGTGCTCGCGGAACACGGGCTGCGCCGTGAGTCCAGCTACGGCCATGCTCGAGAGGAATTCCCGTCTCGTCGTCATTCCGCGCGCCTCCGGTCAGGCAAAAGAAATAGAGCGGTCGTCATCGTGAATGACGACCGCTCTATTATACGGCTCCGCCATCTCTCGAGCGAGCATCGCGGGGCGGAGCTGGCGCATCGAATACTAAAGTTGAG
The DNA here is from genome assembly GCA_038316775.1 of Gemmatimonadales bacterium. GTDB lineage: Bacteria > Gemmatimonadota > Gemmatimonadetes > Gemmatimonadales > Gemmatimonadaceae > UBA4720. The sequence continues at coordinate 2,603 of JBBQAV010000139.1, forward strand.
AGCTCCAAGCTTTGTCAGTCGAGAGCGGGGAGTCTTTGTACCGCCATCATGGAAGCTCCCGACTCCCAGCTGCCAAAGCTCACGACCCTCAACTTTAGTTTTGTGGATGCCGTTGTTCCACTCAGTCCTACACGCCGACGGTATCGCTACTGATACTGGATGTAGTGTGGCTTCGGATTCAGCAGCAACACTTCGCTGGGCGTGAGAATCGGATCGCCCTTCTTCGTGTCGTTCTTGTAGAAGAGCTTGAATCCCGTGAACTGCACCGGCTGCGATTCGACGTAGGCGCGGTACGAATCGTACTTGAGCCACGGCTGGCCCCACCCGTCCATGTCGATGACGACCTGCACGCGCGGGTCGAGCCGGATCTTGCTCGATCCGGTGAGCATGTTGTGCGTAAAGCGGTGCACGACGAGGATCTTGGGAGGGAGATTGTTCTGCTTCACCAGGTCCGACAACAGTCCGATCGAATAGTTCACATCGTCGGAGCTCATGGTCCCAATCCGTGCGCCCGGCTTGTCGGAAACCATTTCTCCCGACTTCTTGTCCGGCCTCGGCTTCATCGAGAACTCGGGATCGATCGCGAGGTGGACATTCGGCCGTTTTAGAAACGGAATGAGCCGGGGCACTTCTTCACGGACCGTGCTCTGACCGACCTGCACATCTAGAAAGAGCAGCGCGTTCCGCTTCGCCGCCCAGGAATAGACCTTCTCGATCAAGGTGTCGGCCATGCGAAGCCGGTATTTGCCATCTCTGCCGGGAGAGCCCTGCGCCACTACGGCGATGAGATGCAGCGCGGGCTGCACCGGCGTCGCGGGATCCGCTTTCTGCCACGCCGCGATCTCCTTGTCGAACTTCGCCAGCATCTGGTCCGGCGGCAGCTCGCCGAGGATTCCCATCCTCTTCGAGAGCGGGTTGCCGTAGAAAGCGATGATGCGGCGTGCCGGCAGGATCGAGCCGGGAGGTGGAGGCGCTGTCTTTACGGGCCAATCGGGATTGTCCAATCCGGCTCGGATCGCCTTCACCAAAGCGAGGCTGTCTTTTTTTGTCCGGCCTTTGACCGAGGGCACCGTTATCGGAGGTTCCTTCGCGGCCGAATCCTTTGCGATGGTCGAGGCCGTGGTAAAAGCGGTGCTCGATGATGCGGGAGCCACAACGGGCGTCGATGACGCGGCTGTCACCCCTTGGGCCGAGGCAGTCGGGACCGTCCCCTCGGGAGGAAGCCCCTCGACGCCGGGCGCCGGACCCGCATCCTTGCTCGCCGCGCAGGCGAGAGAAGCTAGAAGGGCGACAGAGAGGAACACGGTTATAGACGAGTATCTACTGAACAAGGTTTGATGCATCAGCTTGACGAGAGTTGAGGGGCTGCCGCGGATGAGTTGACGGGTTGCCGCGGCGGGGTCGACCTGACAAGGAGGTAATTCACAAATCAGGCCCAGAATGGCGACTGCGTGTCTTTTACACCGCTCAGCCGAAATAATCCCTCGCGTCTCCGCCGGCGACACTTAACGTCGCGACTATAGAGTTGACGCCGTATGTTTTGAGCGAGTTCATCCGCCCCTCCCGCACCCCGGCTTGCGTGCCCGATTTGCTTGAAGATCTGCGAAAGAGCTTCGCCGACAGCTACCACGTAGAAAGGGAGCTGATGGGTGGAGGCATGAGCAGGCTCTTCCTCGCCACCGATCTGGCGCTCAACCGCAAGGTCGTAATCAAGATCCTGCCGCCGGACCTCACCAGCGACATGATGGTGGCGCGGTTCAAGCGCGAAGCCGAGGTCACCGCTCACCTCCAGCATCCGCACATCCTTCCGATCATTACGGCGGGGGTCAGGCAGGGCCTGCTGTACTACATCATGCCGTTCATTTCCGGCGAATCACTGCGTGGGCGGTTGAACCGGGACCACAAGCTTCCGATCGATCACGCAATCAGCATCCTGTGTGAGGTGGCGTCAGCGCTCGCCTACGCTCACAAGCAGGGTGTCATCCATCGGGATATCAAGCCCGAGAACATCCTTCTCGCGGACGGTCAGGCCGTACTGGCCGATTTCGGCATCGCGGCGGCGTTGGCCGGCCCCGGTCATGTCACCGGTGAAAGACTGACTCGCACCGGAATCTCGATAGGCACGGTCGGCTACATGGCGCCGGAGCAAGCTCTCGGCAGCTCCGACGTAGATTCCCGCGCGGATATCTATTCACTCGGTGTGGTTGCGTACGAGATGTTGGCCGGCACGGCTCCCTTCGCCGGCCCGAGTACCCAGGCAATTCTGGCGGCGCACCTTACCAAGTCGCCGCCGCGGATCGATCGGCTGCGCGCGGATGTGCCGATACCGATTTGTCGCGCGATCGAGAAGGCGCTCGCGAAAGACCCTGCTAACCGGTTTCAGACTGCAAGCGAATTCGCAACAGCATGCGGCACGCAGACCAGCAAGCGTTCAGCGGTTTCACGCCTGCCCGTCGTCAGGGATTTGGACCGCCTGCCAATGGGCAAAATTGCAGCAGGCGTCGTGGTCGGTGCACTCGTCCTCGCGGGAGGCTGGTACGTTCGCAGTCGAAAGCCGCCGCGCCCGAGCGAGATCGTCACCGTTGTCGTTGCGCCCTTCGATGTCAGCACGCGCGCTCTGAGAGTCTGGCGCGAAGGAATGGTGGATCTACTCGCCCGCAACATGGATGGCGCGGGACTACTCAGGATCGTGCCGCCCGTACTTTCGGTTCGGAACTGGCAGGAAGGTGCACGATCTCTGAGAGAGCCGGCGGTGCAGCTGGCGCAGCGCACCGGCGCCCAGTACGCGATCTACGGATCACTCGTACCAGCCGCCGCCGATTCCGTGCGCCTCCATTTCGAGCTGGCCGATGCGGCGACTGACTCCGTAATTGCGTATGTCGACACCATAAATGTCGACGTGAAGCAGCTGGCCAATGATCTGACCGTCAGGGTCGTGAACGAGCTCGGGAAACGGCACCGCATTGGGGCGCTGCGAGCGACGACGATTGGGTCAGACTCAGCGCAAGCGGTGAAGGCATTCCTGGAGGGGGAACAATACTACCGCCGAACTTCGTGGGATTCCGCATCGGTGTCCTACGCGCGGGCGATCTCGGTCGATACGGGGTTCGCGCTGGCGCTCAGGAGATCTGGTCAGGTCGCGGCGTGGCTGAGCAGCGAAGCCGATTCTGTTACCCGCGAATTCGCTCTTCGGGCAGGCTCAAGAAATCGCTTCCTGGCGCCCCGCGACAGCTTACTGATAGTCGCTGACTCGCTCCGCGCGGCCCTCGATCGGCCCGGCGTCGACCAGCC
>JBBQAV010000140.1:0-5835 GCA_038316775.1 Gemmatimonadales bacterium
TCCCTTGTCGATGTCCTCCACCGAGGCGACGTTCGACTCGAGCGCGTTGATCGCGTCGATCATGTACGGGACGAGCAGCAGGTTTACCACGAACCCCGAGCTGTCTTTCGCTCTTATCGGCTCTTTGCCGAGCGCTCGCACGAAATCCATCGCGCGCTCCTCGGTCTCTTCGCTGGTTGTGATCGTGCGGACGACCTCCACCAGCTTCATTAGTGGGACGGGATTGAAGAAGTGAAGGCCGAGCATTCTGTCGGGACGTCCACTGGCCGCCGCCATCGCAATGATGGTGAGGCTCGAGGTGTTCGAAGCAAAGATCGCGTCCGGCGACGCGATCTTGTCGAGCTCGGACCAGAGAGAGTTCTTCGCATCGAGGTCTTCGACGACGGCTTCGATGAAGAGGTCGGAGTCCCTGAGCTCTTTCAGCTCGGTGACGAATCGAAGATTGCCGAGCGTCGTGTCACGCTGGGCTTCGGTCACCTTGCCCAGCTCGATTCCCTTGGCGAGGGTCTTCTCGATCGATTGCCGCGATTTGGCGGCGAGAGCTTCCGAGACCTCTCGCACTGTCGTCGGGAATCCGGCGGCGGCCGATACCTGGGCGATCCCGCTTCCCATCAGGCCACCGCCGAGAACGCCGACCTTTTTGACTTTTTTCATGGTGCGGTCAACCCTGGAGCGATTGAGCTCTAATCTATCGGTTTGGCAACCGCGCTCGCGACGAGATCGCGCCGAGCAAACCGGGGGGCCTCTCGAACTCTCCGTGTTCCAGGCGGTCCAGGATCTGTTCCAGCGCGAGCTGAACGCTTGAGAGAACGCCGCGATGCGTGCGTGCCACCCTGTACGCCGCGAAGCTGCCGCCGGCAAATGGCACAACCGCGGAACCGGCGGCGATGAAGAGCGGCAGATGCGCGACTATGAGTCCCAGGCCGACAATCCCACTGGCCGCGGCGCTCATGGCGAGCAGAAAACCGCCGAGACCGACGCGACGTGCCCGGCTTGTATTGATGTCGGCGTCGAGTCTCACCACCACGCGCGACTCATCGACCGGCAGAACCGTCGCCGAGACCTGGCCGGCATCCATTAGATAGAAGCCGCGCCCACTCACGTTGACCGTTCGCCTCAGCTTTCCAAATAGTCCGCGCTGCGGTTCCCAGGTGATTCGGTCGGCGAAACGCCGTTGAACCTGAAGGCATTCGTCGCGCAGCATCCACGCATCGATTGTCGCCAGAACGTCGCGCGGCGTCCCAGGGACCGTCCTTGTCGCCGTCGCGAATCCGGCGCCCGCAATCTGCGCGACCAGTCCGCGCTCTTCGGGGACATTGATGCGCGTTCGCTCTTCCGCCAGCGCCTGACTGATGGTGCCGGGATTCAGGCCGACTTCGTTTCCTATGTCGAGGAGCTGACTCTCGCTGATGAGATCGCCTGAGTCCGGAAGGGCGCTCGCGCCCTGAAGCTCCGCCGCGCGCGCGAGCACACGCTCGAGCGCTTGTCGGTCCAGCAGTGTCTGCCGGCCGGGAATGGGCGCGGGCAGCGGAGGTTTTTCATCGGCCATGCAGAATTATATCTGCTTAAATCCCTCCGAGTACGACGTCGAGCTGTCGGACGAGCGCGTCACGAATCGTATCGGGGATTGCAAAGGTCGCGGTGAACGTCGTTTGCAGGTTCGAGCCGACTGGCCGGTTCACTGATCTTAGATAGTATCGCATGTAGCCGTCCAGAGCCTCGGGTGACGTCCGCTGCAGGAGCAGCGCGCCTCCTCTGACCGCCGCGGCGCTCTGGTATCGCTCGCCGAGTCCCGTACGGCGCTGCTCGGGCGTGATGTTGTCGGTGACAGCGGTGTTCGCAATTCCGCCCGCGACCTCGTGCGCGATGACGTAGATCGCCTCTGCCGCGCTGCTCGGCCGGTCCGGAAAGGTGACCGTGATGATGTTCGACAGCTTGCCGCTGGTCAGGGACCGGCCTTCGCCGTCGAGCGGAAGCGAGAGCAGAATCTGACCTTGCGCCTGCTGCGTGTTATTGAGGAACCGCTGGATGCGCGGACGATATGTTCGCTGCCAGAGAGTGTCCACGAGCTCCAGCACGTTGCTCCGCTCGCGCTGCTGCTGCAACCAGTACGAGTGGTAAAATTTGCCGCTCTCGTCGTTGAGCGAATTGACGAAGAGGCGCAGCCAGTCGCGGTCTGCCGCCGTCTGGAAATAGGCCGCGAAGAACGCGATCGCGCTCGCCTGCTGCTGCGAAGACGCCGCCCGCGGATCACCGCCGGCGCGAATGAACAGATCGACGGCCTGTGAAAGCTCGTCCCAGGACGAGAATGAAAGCGGAACGAACTGGGCGTTGATCAACTGCGGGTTGATCGCGAGCCTCGCGCGAAGCCTGTCCCGGTTGGCATCGAGCTGCGAGACCACGTTCGCTCTGTTCTTGAGGACGATCATGTCGGTGCTATAGCCGCGCCTGAAGAATGGAACGAACGTCGTGTCTTCCTGGAGCATCGCGTATCCGTGCAGCCAGAGATCGACATGCTCGCGGGTCTTGACCGGCCAAATGACGTCGGGACGGGTTTGGTCGATCGAGCCCGGACCGCCGCTCGTCGCCGTTCCGCCCGTTCCTCCACCGACGGACGCGCACGCAGCCAGCAGCGCGGCAGCAGACGCCATCGCGAATACTCTCACAAGTTGCTTCATGATCTCCTCTATCCCTGCGACGAGCGCAGTCTATTGAATGGATTCAACTACGACGGCGATTCCCTGGCCCCCGCCAATGCAGGCGGTGCCGAGCCCGTAACGCTTGCCCTGCGCACGTAGCGCATGCAGTAGATGGGCCGTTATCCTCGCTCCCGACGCGGCAAGCGGATGGCTCAGCGCGATGGCCCCACCGTGCACGTTGAGACGCTCGCGCGGGAGCGACAGCTCACGCTCCACCGCGCAGGTCTGAGCCGCGAAGGCTTCGTTGACTTCGATGAGATCCATGTCCGCCATGGATAAGCCGGCCTTTGCGAGGGCAGCGTTGGACGCCGGCACGGGCCCGATTCCCATCACTGCCGGATCCACCCCAGCCACGCCCCACGAGACAAGCCGGCCGAGAGGCTTGATCCCTCGTTCGCTCGCGAATTTTTCGCTGGCGATGACCATCGCCCCCGCGCCGTCGCCGATGCCCGAGGCATTTCCAGCGGTCACAACTCCGCCCTTTCGGAATGCCGGCTTGAGCGCGGCCAGTTTTTCCAGGCTGGTGTCGGGACGCATGTGCTCATCGATCGCCAGCTCTTCCACCTTTCCAGTCTTGGGATTGGGAATCGGAACCGGCACGACTTCGTTCTTGAATACACCTTCGTCCCAGGCGGCTTTCGATAGCTGCTGGGACCGGAGCGCGAACTCGTCGACGCATCCGCGGTCCAGCTTATATCGCTCCGCCAGGTTCTCAGCGGTCTCGGCCATTCCGAGTCCAACGTAGGAATCGGTCAGTCCTTCCCACAACACATCTTCCATGACCGGCGCCTTACCGAGCGGTGTTCCCCATCTGATCCCACGCGTCACGTGGGGCGCCTGCGACATCGACTCGGCGCCGCCGACCAGACAGACCTGAGCGTCGCCCAAGATGATCTCCTGCGCCCCGCTCACGACCGCCTGGAAGCCCGAGCCGCACAGCCGGTTGAGAGTGAGCGCGGAAGTCTCCTGCCGGCATCCGGACTTAAGCGCGACGTGTCTGGCGAAATAAATGGAATCGCTCGTCGTGTACAGGACGTTTCCGAAAATCGTCTGATCGATATCGGTTGCGGCGATTCCAGCGCGCTCGATCGCTGCCCTGGAGGAGTGGACAGCGAGATCAACCGGTGAAAAGCCTTTCAGCTTCCCGCCGAAGGTGCCGAAGGGGGTGCGGACGGCGGAAAGGAAGACGACGCCGGTTGAGGCTGGTTTATTGGACATGCATCTAAGCTAGTATGGGAACGGGAAGGTCAACTGAAGACTACACGGAAGCGTGCAGTCTTCAGTTTGCAGTCGTTGCAGATGCGGCCGGCACCCTAGGCTTTCTTCCCGCAGTTGACGCAAAACTTCCAAACAGGATCGAGCTCAGCGCCGCATCCAGCGCAGTGTTTCGCGGCGAGATTTTGTCCGCAGTGCGGGCAGTAGATCACCGAGCGGCCTTCCGGCAAAACACCGCCGCAGAATTTGCATCCGTCGGCCGGCTCCATTGTCCCGAGAGCCGGCATCTCGAACGACGTGGTCGCTCCATCGGGCGAGCCTCCATTTCCATTGCCTGCCTGGGCTCCGCCCACCGCGTAGCCACCAGCGTTCTGCGCCGGGATCGACACTCCGAGATTCTTCAGCGCGTCGGGCGCCAGTGAAATTCTCGTGTCAGCGTAGTCGCGAAAGGCTCCGACGTCAGCATGCGGCGACTCGATCTCCTTTTTCAGCCGCTCCTGCATTGCGTGGTCGGCGCGAACGTAACCCTTTTCGCCTGAGAGCAGCCTGGTTACGGCTGCCTCGTAATCCTGATTGGTATCGATGCCAAGGTCGCGTCTGTAATGGCGATAGGGGACGAGCGTGTCGTAGAGCTCCTGCACCGTGAAAGGCACGCTCAGATATTCCGCGTGACCATTCCTGATGTTGTGCACCAGTCGCTGAAAAAGTCGGTCTAGATCGTCCATGCTCGCTTGCTCGGCTGGAATGATTGAAGGTCCGGAAAGAAGGAGGCGTCACTCGAGCGCACGGCTCCCGGCTTCTGCTTTGCCAACCAGCTGTCGTACTCCGATTGCCGTAACCCGCCGGATTTTGATTGTTCCGCCGCGGCGCGTGTCGCCAAAAAGTTGACGTATTCGTTCTGCGGATGTCCACTGTGGCCGCGCACCCATCTCCACTGAATCTCGTGCTGCTCTACTGCCGCCACCGCCTCCTTCCACAGCTCCAGATTCTCGATTTTCCCGCCCTTTCGTCTCCAGCCGCGAGCGATCCAGCCGTCGACCCACGACGTCATCCCATCGACGATGTACTTCGAATCGCTCGTGAACAAGACTCGGTAGGTATTGCCGCGCCGCGAGATCTCGCGAAACGCCTCGATCACCGATCGCAGCGCCATGCGATTGTTCGTGGTGGCGGGCTCCGAGATCCAATAGTCGCAGCGCTCGACCTGGTTGGACTTGGGATGGAGCCACTCGATCAGGCCGCCTGCGCCCCCCGGATTCTCTCCTTCGCGTCCGTTGCCAAGGCAGGACTCATCGGCGTAGATCGCCACCAGATCGCCGGTCCTGGCCTTGGTGCGATTCACCGCACTACCTCGAAGCTGTCGACTTCATCGAGGTACAAAGTGATTTCGTCTCCCGTGGTGGGATGGGTCGCTTCGACGGCTTCGCGGCCGCTGATCATCCGGAGTCTGGTCGGCACGACGACGTACTCCGTCCCGCGACGAAATGCCGCGATTCGCTTTCCGGCTACGATCGCCCGCTCGAGGATGTCGTACTGCTTGTGAGTGAACTCCGCCACCAACCGCCTCCTATTTCGCGACAGTCTGGTCGCACCACTCGCGGACGACTCGCGTCAGGACTCGAGTGGCGAGATCTATGTCTTCAACCGGCACGAACTCTTCGGCGGCATGGGCGAACCCAATGTCGCCCGGGCCAAAGCAGATCGTCGGAATCCGTGCTTTATTGAGAAGAGCGGCGTCAGTCCAGGCCGAAAGTCCCTCGATCCTGACGGGCGCTTGCTCGCGCTCGATTGCGCCCCTCAGTCTTTTCACGATCGGTGAATCGACGGGCACGTCGCTCGGCAGCTGCGCTGTATTCAATGTAACCCGGGCCTCGAACTGAGGGTGTTTGGCGTGCACCCTTTCGCATGCGTCGGTGATCTC
>JBBQAV010000141.1:0-5758 GCA_038316775.1 Gemmatimonadales bacterium
GCGAAGACGACCACCTGCTGGTCGGATACGTCGGTGTAGGAGCGTTGGGGCATGGTAGGGAGGCCGAAAGATAGCTTGCCCCGGGCAGCGTTGCCGGGCAACTTTCGGAGGATGCTGGCAACTGACATCGACAGCGCGACCGCCAGTGCCGCCGCTGCTGGTGGTGCCGAGAAACGCGCGTACGTAAAGCAGATATTCTCCGAGATCGCCCCGCGGTACGATCTCCTCAACCACGTCCTCAGCCTCAACATCGATCGCCGGTGGCGGCGGAAAGCGATCGCCATGCTCGCCGTCGAAAAGGACCAGGCAGGGCGCTATCTCGATCTCTGTACCGGGACGATGGATGTCGCCGCCGAGATAGCGAGATTGCCGGGATTCAGAGGTCTGGTCGTCGGTGCCGATTTCGCCGAGCCAATGCTCAAGGCCGGTGCGGAGAAGATAAAGGGCACGAAGATCGCAGCCGTGACCGCGGATGCCGTTCAGCTCCCTCTCTCATCGGGGCAATTGGCGGGCGCTATCGTTGCTTTTGGAATCAGGAACGTGGCGGGACTTGAGAGCGCGTTGCGCGAGACGTTCCGCGTACTGGCGCCGGGTGGCCGCTTCGTGATACTCGAGTTCTCGACGCCAAGAACCCGTGTGTTGCGTGCCCTCTACCAGACGTACTTCCACTACGCGCTGCCGTTGATCGGGCGGGCGATCAGCGGACACCGCACTGCCTATAAGTATCTTCCGCGCTCGGTCGCGAATTTTCCGGTCGAAGAGCAGCTGGCGAAGAAAATGGAAGACGCCGGATTCGCCAAGGTCACCTGGTCGAGCCTTTCTTTCGGCGTCGCGGCGATCCACGTCGGAGAGCGCCCCATCACCGCAATCGAGAAAAAGTGAGCCTGGATAACATCTCGCAGTTCCTGTCCGCCATCGATCGCGCCGGCGAGATAACGCGAATCAAAGAGCCGGTGAAAGCGCGTCTCGAGCTGTGCGAGATCGCGGATCGTGTGATGAAGCAACCCGGCGGGGGGAACGCGCTGTACTTCGAGAAGGTGATTCTCGACAATGGCGAGCTTTCCCAGTATCCGGTCGTGATAAATCTTTTTGGCTCGATGCGGAGGATGTCGCTCGCGCTTGGTGTGAATGACCTGGACGAGATCGGCGAGCGCATCACCCAGATGCTGGATCTCAAAGTGCCGGAGGGGATCGTCGGGAAGCTTGCGATGCTGCCGCGGCTCCTCGAGCTCGGGAAGTTTCCGCCGCGGATGAGGAGCGGGAAGCCGGCCTGTCAGGAAGTCGTTCTAAAGGGCGACGAGGTCGACCTCTCGAAGCTGCCTATCATGACGTGCTGGCCGGAGGATGGCGGTCCGTACATCACGCTGCCGATGGTGATCTCGAAGGATCCCAAGCGAGGCATTCGCAATGTCGGGATGTATCGCGTGCAGGTGCTCGGTCCGCGCACGCTGGCGATGCATTGGCAGCGGCACAAAGTCGGCGCCGCGCACTGGCGCGAGATGGCGGAGCGGGGGGAGAAGATGCCCGTCGTGATCGCAATCGGTGCCGATCCGGCTTCAGTGTATTCGGCATCCGCGCCGCTTCCGCCGACGATCGACGAGTTTCTGTTCGCTGGATTTCTTCGGAAATCGCCAGTGGGCCTCGCCAACGCGGTGACGTGCGACCTCGAGGTACCCGCAGAGGCCGAGTTCGTGATCGAGGGATACATCGACCCGTCGGAACCGCTGGTGGTCGAGGGGCCGTTCGGAGATCACACCGGATTCTATTCCGAAGCAGATCTCTATCCGCAGGTTCACGTGACGGCGCTCACAATGCGGAAGAACCCTGTTTACGCGTCGACGATCGTCGGGCGCCCTCCGATGGAGGATTTCTACCTCGGGCACGCGACGGAACGGATCTTTCTGCCGCTGCTCAAGCTCACGATCCCGGAGATCGTGGACTATCACATGCCGGCCGAGGGGATTTTTCACAACCTCGTATTCGTGTCGATCGACAAGCAGTATCCGGGACAGGCGTACAAGGTGATGAACGCGATGTGGGGTCAGGGTCTCATGTCGCTCGCGAAGGTGATCATCGTGTTGGACAAGGAAGTAAACGTGAGGAACGTGCAGGAGGCGTGGTGGGTGGCGCTCAACCATATAGATCCGGAGCGCGACGTCAGGTTCTCGATGGGGCCGATCGACGTGCTCGACCACTCAAGCAGAGCGTTCACGTACGGGTCGAAGATGGGAATAGACGCGACGCGGAAATGGCCCGAAGAGGGATTTGCGCGGAACTGGCCGAAGGTGATCGAGATGGACAACGAGACCAAAGCCCAAGTCGATGGGATGTGGGCGAAGCTCGGACTTAGCCCGAACGAAAGAGCGGCGAGGTTCAAGTCGAATGAGCCCCGATAGCTCGCGTACGAGTACCGGCAGAGAGGGCCAGACACTTGGCGGACGGGGCATGCTCTTTCGCCACGCCAACCTCGTGCGTCTCCCGCACACGATTTTCGCTCTGCCGTTCGCTCTCGTCGGAGTCGTCCTGGCGAGCCACATCGCTTCGATTACGGTGAGCGATGTTGCCTGGGTTGTCGTGGCTTTCACGACCGCGCGTTTCGCCGCGATGGGCTTCAACCGGATCGTCGACCGGGAGATAGACGCGCGCAATCCGCGGACTCGCTCGCGCGAGATTCCGTCAGGTACGATGAGCGTCCGCGAAGCGAGCATCTCTGTGGTGACTGCGTCGCTGTTGTTTTTCGTTGCTGCCTGGCAGCTCAATCCGCTCTGTCTCATGCTCTCGCCGCTGGCGCTCGCCTGGGTGTTGTTCTACAGCTACACTAAGCGGTTCACGCGCTGGTCCCATCTTGTTTTGGGCGTCGGTCTGTCGATAGCGCCGGTCGGCGGATATCTCGCGATCACGGGACAGTGGAGCGATCCGTGGTGGATGTTGTTCGCGCTCGCGGTTGCTGTGGCGACGTGGGTCGGAGGGTTCGACATTCTATATGCGCTGCAGGACGCGTCGTTCGATCGCGAGAACGGACTGTACTCGGTTCCATCGACCTTTGGAGAGGCAAATGCGCTGGGGATCGCGCGGGCTCTGCACCTGACTACGGTCGCGGCGTTGGCAGTCGCCGGAATTGGTGCAGGGGCGGGCGTCGTCTATTTCGTTGGAGTTCTTGTTGCGGCGGCTTTGCTGCTGTACGAGCATTCGCTGGTCAAGGCGGATGATTTCTCGCGTCTCGATGCCGCGTTCTTCACGATGAACGGCGTCATCAGCATCGTGTTCCTCGGCTTCGTCTTCACCGAGCGGCTGTTGAGATGACCGGCGCTCCGCCGATCGTCGTCGCGATTACGGGCGCGTCCGGTGCGCCATATGCCGTGCGATTGCTCCAGCAGCTTGTCGCGGCACAGCGGCGCGTATCGCTCATCGTGTCCAAGTACGGAATGCGCCTGCTCGAGACTGAAGCTGGAATTGGTTCGATGGAGGCGCTGCGCACTGCCGTTGGCCAGGACGCGTGGAATGCGTTCGTCGAGACCTTCTCCAATGATGATCGTGGAGCCGCACCGGCGTCGGGCTCGTCGCTCACCGCTGGTATGATCATTTGCCCCTGCTCGATGGGGACGCTGTCGGCGATCAGCGTCGGCGCGTCGCGGTCGCTGATCGAGAGAGCGGCCGATGTCACGCTCAAGGAGAGACGCAAGCTCGTCCTTGTTCCGCGAGAGACTCCGCTCAGCGCGATTCATCTCGGCAACATGCTGCGTCTCACGCGCGCGGGCGCGGTTGTAATGCCCGCTTCTCCCGGGTTTTACCACAGGCCGAAGCAGGTGTCAGATCTCGTTGATTTTGTCGTTGCGAGGATGCTCGATCAGCTCGGCGTCGAGCAGAAGCTCGTGAAGCGGTGGTCGGGCGAGCGGAGCGAGCGATCCTAGGCAAGCGCTGACCTCTGCCGAGCTTGCTCACTTCCGTGCCTTTCTTTAGGATGTTCTAAATAACCAGGCCAGGAGGAATTATGAAGCCTGTTTCGTTGGGGCTGTTCGTTTTCGCTATCGCTGCATTGCCGATTGGGTGCAACCTGCTCAGTCCAAAACAGTCGACCGTACTCACCGTCACCAAGCTCGATGCTCCAGCCGCAGTTCCGGCCACCGCTCCATTTTCCGTGACACTGACTATCCGAACGGGAGGATGCACGTCTTTTGACCGCATCGACGTTCAGAGGATGTCTGGAGGCGCTCGGATCGTCCCGTGGGGCAGCACCATCGCGGACAAGAATGTCTCGTGCGCAACCTACATTGTGGAGACACCCCACACCATCCAGCTCGACCCGCCCTTTTCCAACCCGTTCTACATCTCGGTGGAACAGGGCAGAATGCCTCCGGTTACCGCAACGGTGCAGGTGCAATAGCGGGACGACGAAGCAGGTCAGCTGACCTGCTTCGTCCGCTTCATCTCTTTCGGAAATCTCCGAAACCACGACGACAGCAGGAGCAGCTCATCGATCTCGTGCGTCGGGACGTGGGCGGTCACAGGCTCGCCCTGGGAGAAGATGTCCTCGACCAGTTGCTTCATCGTGCGGCGATCCTTTGTTGAGCGCGGCTTGGCCACTTCCGCGCGCACGACCCCGCGCCGAATGAGATAGACCTTGTCCTCGCCTTCGTGGCCAGGAACCGTGTAAACGAAGGAGAGATTCTCGACAGCGAAGCGGAGGCGCCCGAACTGCGCGCGTAACGCTTCCAGGCGCTCCAGCTTGTCGCGATAGACTCCCGCTCTCTCGAATTCCAATGCCTCGCTCAGGCGCGTCATCTCTGTCCGAAGCACCTCGAGCGGACCGTCGTCCCAGCCATCGAGAAACGCGCGCGCGAGAGTTACCCGCTCTTCGTATTGTGATGCGGAGCATCCGCCTACGCATGGGCCAAGGCACTTGGAGATTTCGTGGCGGATGCAGCCCGGCGTCCTCGCCAGCTGAAAGAGCTCCGTCTGATCGCTGTAGAACATCTTGAGATCGGTGCGGCAGTCGCGAAGCATCAGCACGTCGTTGAGCTCTCTCACCGCTTCTCCGACCCGCATTGCACCGACGAACGGTCCGTAATAGACGTCCGCGTCCTCGCCCGTCGCGCCGCGCACCACCAGCAGCTTGGGAGCCGTTCCCTTCGTCAGCTTGATGAACGAGTAGTGCCGAGCGTCGCGCATCATCGCCACGTTGTAGCGCGGCCGGTACCGCTTGATGAGCCTCAGCTCCTGCAACAGCGCCGCGAACTCACTCGGCGTGTAATCCCATTCGATGGATTCGGCGGAGCGAAGAATGCGCGCGCCCTTTTCCTCGGGATACGCGCACCGAAAATAGCTGAGGAGACGGGAGCGGACGCGCTTCGACTTGCCCACGTACAGGATCTCGCCGTCGCCCGACAGCATGCGATAGACGCCCGGCCTGTCCGCGGCGCTTTCCCGGACGTTCAACTTCATGACTGCGAGCTGTGCGTCGCTGGTTTCCTTCCTCTCGAGCCCGGCAGCGCTGCGAGTCATTCTATTGCTGGCACCTGACGCACATGGTCGTCGCGCGACCGTCGATCGCGTGCGTCATGACCAGCTTCGACCCGCATCGCTTGCAGGGAAGTCCGCCTCGCCCATACGCCTGGAGCTTCTCGACGAATGAGCCGCGCTGCCCGCGAGCATCGCGGTAGTCGCGGAAGCTGGTGCCGCGCGCCTCGATCGCTTCGCCGAGGACGGCGACGATCGAATCACGGAGCAGCTCTGCTTCCTCCAGAGTGACGGATGCGGC
>JBBQAV010000142.1:0-5675 GCA_038316775.1 Gemmatimonadales bacterium
CAACGCCTGGTGGCTTGGAGCGTCTTCCGAGTGTGGCGTGCTTTATAGCACCATCCTGCATCTCGACGAGAGTTTTGAGCGCCACATCGACCCGGGACACTATGGAAGTGACGGAATAGTGACCATGCCCTCGCAAGTCTATCCGAACACGCCTTCCACGGTGGGGCCACCCAGAAACTGGACGATAACCAACGGCGATTCTCACGTCGGCGCCCTCAAAACTACATTTGTTCGTGACGCTATCTTGGTACGAATTCTTCCATTCTATGGATTGCCACGGAAGTAGGGCCGCTAGGGTTATCGGTCGACTCACTACGATGGGCTCGCTCCTGGCGCTACTGGAAGCGAGCTCGTGTAGGGACACGTCCACACCCGGCGATCTTTATGCGGGGCCCCACGTGGCGTGGCAGGTGCCAATTAACAACGGGAGCGCAGATTTCAGCTGGGGCGGAGTTCCCCTAGTTGCCAGCGGCCGCTTCTATTTCGCGGAAAAGTCCAACATTACGGCGCTGGACGCCAACACGGGTGCGCGTTTGTGGAGCACCACGATCCGAAACAATCCGGCCGCGTTGACTTCAAAAATCCTCGCGCAAGGCTCCCGGATTTTCCTTCCAGATTACCCGGATGTGTTCTCTCTGGACGCCGCGACCGGCCAAATTCTCTGGCGTTATACCCCTGACTCCGCCGCCAGCGTGGGTGAAGCCGCAGTAGACGATCGGGCAATGTATATCGGCACTCGCGCTCACAAAGTCTACGCGCTGGACATTAACGACGGTCACCCGATCTGGACCGTGGACGTGGGGCCCGGATGGCCCTATCTGGGAATGGTACAAGGGATCTCGCTCGCAGGGGACACGGTCTACGCTGGTGTCACTCACTGGATAGCCGAGAACGGTTACCTTCAGTCTGCCGTCATAGTGGCGCTCGATAGGAGAACCGGCAGGGAGCTCTGGAGATACGAAGGCGCGGGCAACCAAAACGGTATTGTTGCGACACCTGTTGTGGCAGGAAACGACCTGATTGCCGACGATGTGATTTTCGGCTCAGTGTTCGCCGTGAATCGGTTCACTGGGAAGGAGATTTGGCGACGCTCCTCGGCGCCTGGAGGATACGGTCCGCAAGACTCGCCGATTATTCTCGGGGATACAGCCTTCATTGCCTCAAACGACACCTATTTCTACGCACTCGATAGCAAATCGGGCCGATCATTTTGGAGCGCTTTGGGACGTGGCGGGAGTTATACGGCGGGCGTTCTTTGTGGTCGTTACGCCATGGGGAACGCTCAAGGCATAGATGTCTTCGACAGAAATAGTGGAAGAAAAATCAGTTCCCTTCTATCGAGGATCGGGCCGGAAATGGCGTTTCCGACTTCTCACTTCGCGACCGACGGGAAACGAGCTTACATAACGGGAATACTTTGGGCTTGGGCAATAGACTGTTAGTGGTGGCCTCGTCTCGGTACAGATTGGCAGCACCGTAACCCGGACTCGATCCGACAACGTTCCAGAGAAGCAGAACTTGAAGCGGGCCGAAGACCGACGATGGACCGATCTACCTCCCTCTGCACGGCACGCGCCTTCGGTCCCAGGGAGTCGCAGAACAACTCGCTGTGATCCAGCGGCGTGTATTCTGGGAGAGCACTCTAGTCCCAGCGCAGCACGATCTTCCCGAATGTCTCGTTCGACTCCATCAGCTCGTGCGCCGCACGGATTTGTGCGAACGGCATGACTCGATCGACAACAGGCTTGAGTTTCCCCGTATCGAACAAGGGAACGACGCGCTCGGCCACCGTCCGCGCCAATTCGATTTTTTCTTCCAGTGGTCTCGCGCGAAGCACGGTTCCAACTATCGTGAGCCGTTTTCTGAGCAGCACTCCCATGTTGAATTGCGCTGTTGCGCCGGCGGTGAGTCCCACGACGACCATCCGCCCGCGCATAGCGAGCACCCGCAGATTTCCTTCGAAATAGTTGCCACCAACCAGATCGATCAGCGCCTGTACTCGCCCTGTTCCGATCGCCGCATCTACTTGCGCTGCCCAGTCTCCCCGCGAAGCATCTATTGCCACATCGAGCCCGAGTTTCTTTGCGCGTTCGAGCTTCCCCGCCGAGCGCGCGGTCCCGACGACTCTTGCTCCCGCCACGCACGCGAGCTGCAAGGCGGCGGTTCCAACTCCGCTTCCGACTGCGTGGATCAGCACCGTCTCTCCGGCGCGAAGATCTGCCCGTGTGAAGAGCGCGTCGTACGCGGTGAGAAATGCCTCCGGAATCGCGGCCGCATCCTCCCACGACATGGACCTGGGCACCGGTATCGCCTCACGCTCGTGCACGCACAGGTATTCGGCGTGCCCCGCACCACCGATGATTCCCATCACACGGTCGCCGGCCTTCCACAGTGTCGCCGACGGCCCGAGCGCATCAACTTCGCCCGCGTACTCCATCCCGCCGATGTCCGCGGGGTAGCCCGGAGGCACCGGGTAGTTCCCCATTCGCTGGAGAACATCCGCCCGATTGAGCGCCGACGCGCGAACACGAACCCGAATCTGCCCGACGCCCGGCTCCGGCTTCGCTCGCTCCTGCATTTCGAGCACGTCGGGGGCGCCGGGGCGAGTGATAATGATTGCTTTCATTGCGGCTGAAGTTACTCCGTTGCGCAACAATTTCCTTCCAGATGCTGCGAGGAATCCGAATTAGCCCGCGGCCATTCGCTTGCACGCTGACTGCACCCGGCAGGTAGTCTTCAGTTGCAATCCCCGTCCAAAAGAAAAGGCCGGCCCTCCCGGGCCGGCCTTTCTCAATTAACCACAATCCTATCGAACCTTGCCCCCGTTCTGATCCCATACCTCAACCGTCCCGAAATTGCGCGCCCGAATCGGCGCTTCGATCTTGGAGAGATCGCCCGCAACTACCACGACGATATTGTCAGGCGTGAGCTTGGTTGCCGCGACTCGGCGCACATCCTCCGGCGTCACCGCCGCCAGCCGCTCGCGGTAGGTAGAATAGAAATCGACCGGCAGCCCCCAATAGATCAGATTCTGAATTCGGCCAGTCAGTCCCTGGACGCTCTGCACCGCGTTGGGGAATCCTGAGACGAGATTGTTCACGGCTCCCTGCAGCTCCGGGGCAGGGACAGGGTCGGTCACGATGCGCCGATACTCGCCGACCGCTTCGACCAGCGCGGAATCGGTGGCGTTCGTCCTTACTTCCGACGACATCTGGAACGCGCCGGCACCCGGCCTCAGATCCAACCCGCTGAAGATTCCGTACGTGTAGCCGTGCTTCTCGCGCAGATTCGTGTTGAGTCGCGAGCTGACCGCTCCGCCGAGGACGTGATTCAGCGCGAGCATCGAGAGATAGTCCGGATCGGTCGCCTGAAATCCCGCCTGTCCGAGGACGATCGTCGACTGCACCGAGCCCGGGCGATCCACGAGAATCACTCTCGTTCCTGTGCTTTGACGGATCGGATTTGCGACAGGCCCCGTCGCCTCTCGCGTCCCTTTCCAGCTACCAAACGCCTGCTGCGCCACCGTCCGCGCTTCAGCGGGCGTGATGTCTCCCACCAGCAGCAGCGTCGCTGCGCCGGGAGCGTACATCGTGCGATGCCAGTTCACGACGTCGTCGCGCGTCAATGCGCCGATGGTGGCGAGAGTTCCATTCGCCGGACGCGAGAAGGGCGCCGTGCTGTCGAATAGAGCGCGTATGAACGCATCGCCCGCGAGACCAGCTGTTCGCGCGTGACTCTGCTGATACGCGGCGAGCGCCTGATTCTTCACCCTGATGAACTCGGTCGCGGGGAAGTTGGGCGACGTCACCGTCTTTGCCGCAAGAGTGAGCGCCTGAGGAAACGCTGTCTTTAACGCCACCACGTCCTCGATGGATGCGCTAAAGCTTGCGCCCGTAGTGAATTGTGCGCCAAGAGCGTCCATCTGGCGCGCGATCTCGGCGCCGGACATGTCGGCGGTGCCTTCGGAGAGCAGTCTTCCGGCGAGCGACGCGAGACCATTCTTTGCTGCCGGCTCGCGCATCGCGCCCGCATCGATTATCAGACGTCCCTCCACCATCGGAAGCGTGTGCTTCTCGACCAGGATCACCTTCATTCCATTATCGAGCTGGAACTGCTCGACTTTCGGAAATACATAGGGACGCAAAGGTCCGGCATCGGGCGGCTTGACCGTCTGCGCGCCGGCGCCGCTGACAGCACCGATCGCGAGCGACACCGCGGCGAGTCTCGAAGTGAAAGTTGCGTAAGTCATTACGGGACCCTCGTCGGAGTCGGTGAAGCCGGCTTTTTCGGCGGGACGTAAACGAGAATAGCGCGGTTCGTCGGAATCAGCCGCTCGCGCGCCAGCTCGTTGAGATCGGCGAGCGTCACGCGGTCGAAATGGCCGAGCACCTTGTTCACGTGATTCGGATCCTGGAAATAGGTCCAGCCCTCGGCGAGGCGGTCTGCGCGCCCTCCGAAGCCACCCGTCGTCTGCAGTCCGTTGACGAACTGGAATCGCTCGGCCGCACGGGCGCGATCGAGCTCTGACTGCGTGAAGCTGCTCGTCCCGGCCAGCTCCGCGAGCAGCGCGCGCTCGAGAGAATCCGGACTGCTTCCCGGTTTGCCTGTGGCGGTAAAGACCAGCATGTCCGCGCCGTCAGCGAGCCCGAAATTGAAGCCACCGACATTGGTGGCAATCTGCTGGCGGCGAACAAGCGCATCGTACAGCCGCGACGACCTTCCGCTGCCGATCACGTCTCCGAGGAGCGCGACGACTGGCGCGCGACTGTCTTTCGCCGACGGTGCCCTGTAGCCGACATAGACTGCCGGCGCCGGAATCTGTGAGTCGACGACGACGAAGCGCTGCTCGCGCCCGACGATCGTGGGTACTTTCATGTTGGCGAGCGCCGGAACCTTGGGTCCGCGCGGAATGGCTCCGAAATGTTTCCGCACGAGTTGCTTGGCCTGGGGTACGTCGATGTCGCCGGCTACCACCAGCACTGCGTTGTTCGGCGCGTAGTACGTCTTGAAGAAATTCTCGACGTCGGTCATGCTGGCGGCCGATAGATCTGCCATGGAGCCGATAACGTCGTGATGATAGGGATGCCACTCGGGGAAGAGAGCGGCTTCCATGTTACCGGGCCAGGTCATGTAGGGCTGGTTGTCGATGCTCTGGCGCCGCTCGTTCTTCACGACCTCGCGCTGGTTATCGAGCTTGGTCTTGTCCATCGCGTCGAGCAGAGTGCCCATGCGGTCTGCCTCGAGCCATAGCGCGAGCTCGAGCTGATTGGACGGGAGCTGCTCGAAATAGTTCGTGCGATCCCAGTTGGTGGTTCCATTGATGTCGGCGCCGCCTCGGCCGCCCGCTGCTTCGAGAAGCCCGAAGTGCTGGCCTTTGGGGACGTTCTTCGAGCCCTGGAACATCATGTGCTCGAACAGGTGCGCGAAGCCGGTCCGGCCGGGCTGCTCCATTTTGGATCCGACGTTGTACCAGAGGAGCACCGCTGCGACCGGCGTCGAGTGATCGACGTGGTAGATGACATTGAGCCCGTTGGGCAGCGTCTCCTTCGTGTAGTCGACACGCAGCACCGGGCTTTTGCCCGCCTGCGCGCCAGACCTGGCGGCGCACAGGCACAACAGAGAGACCGCAAGGTAGCGGAGTCTCATTCGACCTCCATGGGATTCTGGATGCCGGC
>JBBQAV010000143.1:0-5504 GCA_038316775.1 Gemmatimonadales bacterium
AACGCTCAGGTCGTCGATCGAGGGAAAAACGCTGACCTGTTTGCCGGCGAGATATTTCTGGAGATCGATGACGGTGAAATTGCCGACGCCGCTGGTAGCGGGGATAAGATCGGCAGCGCTCGCAGCCACGTACGAGCCATCTGAAAGCAGCGATGCGCCGCCCGGGCTGTAGGCTGTGAAGGTGATCTGATCCGCGTTGAAGTCCGTCGGTTTGAGGAGCACACGAACGCCGTTCGACAGCTTCCACTCGGTTATCCCGACTTCGGGAGTCACGCGCTCGGACACCACCTTGCCGCCGGCAGGCTCCTTGTCCACGAGCTGCTTGGAGAGCGCCGTCTCGGAGTAGGCGCCGATATCCGCACCCTTCACGGCGTCGAAAGAGAGCATCAGCTCGCCCCGGCTGGGATTCACGATCGCGGGTTTGTCGGGCGATGTAGTCGCAAGAACTCGATTCTTGTCGGTCATCCATTCGCCCGCGAGCTTGTTCACCTCTGCGAGAGTGATCCCGGGAAGAAGCCGAGTGATGGCATCGAGATCGTACTGGATGCTCGTCGATGGCTCTGACTGCAGGAATGCCGAGACATAGGATTCCGCGTAGACGTTGGAGTTCGTCTTATCGCGCTCGGCGTACGCCTGCTCGATTCCACGCTGCAGATCTTTTTTCGCCCGATCGAGCTCCGACTGGAGAAATCCAAATCGCTTCGCGCGCTCGCCTTCCGCGAGCAGAGCGTTTAGGCCGCGCTGGATTCCGTTGTCGGCTACGATTGCGGTTAGCGAGAACGACTCCGCGGAGCGGACCAGATCGCCCTGACCGACGTTCGCGTTGATGAATGGCGGGTTCGGCTTCTGTGTGATCTCGGAGAACCGGTCGTTGAACATCGAGCCGAAGAGCTGCTCGACTATGTGCTGCCTGTACGTCGCCGCTGTCGTGTTGAATCGCTTCGGCTGCTTGTAGAGAAGCCGGATTACAGACCGCGTTGCTTCCTTGTCGCTGTTGACCGATACGAGCGTGCTGTCGTGAGCAGGAACAGGAAACAGGGTGCGCGTCCGTGGCTTGGTTGCGGGAGGGATTGCACCGAGGTAGCGCTTGATGAGGGTCTCGATCTGCTTCTTGTCGAAGTCTCCCACGGCGACAACCGCCATCAGGTCGGGGCGGTACCACGTGTCGTAGAAACGACGAAGGACAGCTGGCTTGTACGTCTCCAGAACCGACTTGACGCCGATTGGAAGTCGCTCGCCGTATCTCGATCCCGCGAAGAGAACAGGAAACCACTTGTTCTGCATTCTGTTCTCGGCGCCCTGTCCCAGGCGCCATTCCTCGATGACAACTGGCCGCTCCTTCTCGATCTGCGAAGGCTCGAATGCCACGTTGTGCGCCCACTCAGACAGAATCTGGAATCCCTTATCGACGATTGCCGCAGTGTCGGTGGGAATGGTGATCATGTATACCGTCTCGTCGAAGCTCGTGAATGCGTTGATGTCCGGGCCGTAGCGCATTCCGACCGATTCCAGGTAGCTGGAGATCTGATTCCCGGCGAACTGCTTTGTGCCCCTGAACGCCATGTGCTCGACCATGTGCGCGAGACCGCGTTGATCTTCGTCCTCGAGCACGGAGCCGGCGTTCACAACGAGTCGAAGCTCGGCGCGCTTTTCCGGTCTGTGGTTCTCGCGGATGTAGTAGCGCATCCCGTTGCTGAGCGTGCCGACAGTGGCTGCCGGGTCGAACGGCAACGGCGAAGAGGCAGCACTCGATACCTGCTGGGCCGCGCTGACCGATGGGACGATCGCGGGGAGGCTCGCGAAGAGCGTTGCGACGAAAAGAGCCGCAATGGGACGTCCGAATGTTGATCTCATTACTTGATCATCATGAGTAGTGGGCGAAGTGTCAGGCCGCCTCGATGTCGTCCGCCTTGGAGATCGCGTCGAGAAAGCGCGCCCCATAGCGCTCGAGCTTCATCGGGCCCACTCCGCGGACGTTCTGAAAAGCGTTCAGTGATCGCGGGCGGCGTACTGCGAGCTCCGCCAGCGTACGATCTGAGAATACAATATACGCGGGCACGTGTTCCTCGCGGGCTATCGCGCTGCGCACAGCCTTGAGCGCGATGAGTATCCGTTCTTCCTCTCCCCCAATGGTTACGTCGTCGGCGACGTCCGCGAGGCTCGCGCGCGTCTCTCTCGGCTTTTTCTCGCGCCGCCGCCCGCGGGGCGCCTCACCTTCCGCGATCGGAGTCACGGTGACTCCGAGGCAGTTATCGCATCCCTTGCACCTGGATTTCGCGGCTGGATCCCCGAAGTATTTCAGGACAAACCCTCGCCTGCACTCTTTGGTGTAAGCGTACCGTTGAACTGCCTGCAGCTTTGAAAGCTCAGCGTCTCTGCGTCGATCGATAGTCGCCCAATCCACGCTGAATTTGGGGAGCGCGGCTTTCCTGTCGCTGAGGTACAGCCCCGCTCCCACTTTCTCCCACACGAGGAATTGCCGGTCTTGTAACGCATCGAGCAACGGCGCGCACGTCACCGGTCCGCCGAGCCCTGGCGGGAGGCCATTGAGATCTACGACCGCCCCTGTCTTTAGAGCTGCTCCCACACCACGCCATAGCGCCCGCAGCAGTCCGAGCTCGCTGTTCGCCTCGCCAGTCAGCTCGCGCTTGATGCGGTCCGGTGTGGCGAGGAGCCTAACCACTACCCTCGCCTGATCGCCATTGCTCAGCGAGACTGCTCCGGCGCGCACGAGGATTCTGAGCGCACCCTCGACCTCTCGTGAGTTGGCCTTCGGCTTGATCGACCGGGCCACCTCTTCGGTTTCCGCGGCGACGTATCCCTGATTGTCCGAGAACTTTCTGAGCGCCTCGTAGGTTTGCTCCACGACCGCGCGCTCGGGGTGCGAGCCCTTGATGAAAAACTCGTGAGTGAACCGATCGGGAAAGGCGTGCAGCAGAAAGACATCGGAATCGAGACCATCCCGTCCAGCTCGTCCCGCCTCCTGGTAATACGCCTCCAGCGTGCCGGGCATCGTGTAATGGATCACGAGGCGCACGTTTGGTTTGTCGATTCCCATCCCGAACGCATTCGTGGCCACAATCGCGCGAATCTTTTCCGTCATGAAGGCTTCCTGTACTTCATGCCTTCTCGCGTCATCCAGTCCGGCGTGATAGCCGGCGGAGAGAATGCGTGCGCGGTCGAGGACAGTCGTGAGGTGGTCGACGGCCTTCCGCGTCGATGCGTAGATAACGGCAAGACCGCTGTGCTTTCGCAGGATCTCGACGAGACGCTTCTCCTTTTCAACGTCGTTCTTCGCGGGCACGACGAAATACGTCAGGTTCGGCCGGTCGAACCCCGTGATGATCGTCTGAGGGTCCTTGAGCCCGAGCTCGCGAATGATGTCACGCCGAACTTCGGGAGTAGCCGTCGCGGTGAGCGCGATTGTCGTCGGCGAGCCCAGAGCGTCGTGCACTTTCTTTACTCTGAGATAGCTCGGCCGGAAATCGTGTCCCCACTGGCTGATGCAGTGGGCTTCGTCGATCGCCAGCAGCGAAACGCCCGCTTTGCGCAGCCGCTCGGCCGTCCGTCCGAAATCGAATCTCTCGGGAGCGACGTAGAGCAGCTTGATCTCGCCGCGGTCCACGCGCGCGAGCCGGTCCGAGATCTGGCCGGACGTCAGAGTGCTGTTGATGAAAGCCGCGGGTAGTCCTTTGGCCGTTAGTGCATCGACCTGATCTTTCATCAGGGAGATGAGCGGCGACATGACGACGGTGAGGCCGGGCATCGCAAGCGCGGGCACCTGAAAGCAGAGCGACTTGCCACCGCCGGTCGGAAGCACGACTACAGTGTCCTTTCCGGCGAGGACGGCAGCGACGGCGGACTCCTGACCCGGGCGGAACGCATCATAGCCAAATGCGCTCTTTAGAATCGCGCGCGCGTCGTCGATCGTCGGCTTGGGCATCGATATGAAAGCTAGCGGAGCCCGCCGGGACGGGTGTGTCGACTCAGCGCGAGTGTAACTGTTGCGGCGCAAGTTGCCCGTGCTGAGGCGCCGCGATTGGCATCTCTGTTTGCGGTCGGCGAGGGTGTCCCCTTCGGCCGCCCATCCTCGCCCGCCGCGCAGCTGCGCTGCGCGGTACCGCCGCCGGGGCGGCGCGTGGGCTGCGGAGCGGCCTGCGAGGACACCCGCACCTCCCTGGACAGTGTGTCAACACCACGCGCGTCGAAAGGGTTTGCGGTCTCCCCCCTTTTTGCACTGGGATGCCGAGCTTCGCTCGGCGCGCTCCCGCGCGTGTGGGCCGGCGCTGGCGAATAACGTGTGCGAGTCGTCGCCGATGCGAGGCGCGAGTATTCCCCGGTTTGTGCGTTGCACCCCGTGGGGAGGCGGGTGGGGGTCCTCGTAGTCGCTTTCCAAAGCGAGCGACCAGAGGAGACCCGCGACCGAGCAGAGCGAGGGAGCGTGGTTAGGGGCTTCGCGGGAGCGAGCGTAGCGACGAAGCAGGACCCCCGCCCGCCGCACCGGCGACGATGTAGCTCAAAGCCGAAGCGCGATTACTCGCGCGAAGAATCGGATCCCGCGTAGCCTCAGATCCCTTCGACGAGCTTCGCGTAGAGAGCCGGGTCGGCGTTTCCGCCGCTGATCACGCAACAGACGCGCTTGCCCTTGAAACGCTGTGGCTCCGCGAGCACTGCGCCGAGGGCGAGGGCGCCCGTCGGCTCCGTCTTGAGATTCGCTAGCAGGAAAAGAAGTCGCACACCTTCCTTGATCTGTTCTTCCGTGACTTCGATAACCCCGGCCAGGCCGTGACTCAGGATCTCCCAGTTGTGGTCCCCGAGCCGAAGCAAACGCGCGCCATCGGCAATTGTGTTAGACTCATCGGGGCCCGAGACGAGGCGCCCGGCGCGGAAGGATTCCGCGGCATCGTTGGCGAGGAGCGGCTCGGCGGCAAGGACCTGTGTCTTCTTTCCGCTTTCCTTGACCGCCTTCACCAATCCTGCGGTAAGGCCTCCACCGCCGATTGGAGCAATGATGAAGTCCAGGTCGAGTCCGAGCGCGAACAACTCTCTTGCCAGGCTAGCGTTCCCTTCGATCACGAGCGGATCGTCATAAGGACTTGCCACATACGCGTCGGGAAATTGTTTCGCCAGCTCGGCGAGGCGTTCCAGCCTTCCCTTCTTGTTCACGTCGACGAGATCGACTTCGGCTCCGTATTCACGCACCGCATCGACTTTGATCTTTGGTGCAGTAGCGGGCATCACGACGGTACACCGCTTCCCGAACAACGAGCAGGCGTACGCGATCGCCTGACCGAAATTCCCGGAAGATGCGGTGATGATGTGGGCGTGCTTTACGTGAGACGCAACATTGTACGCCGCGCGGTACTTGAAGCTTCCGGCGTACTGGAACGTCTCGCTCGCAATCACCAGATCGACGCCCAGCTTTTTCGAGAGCCGAGGGGCGTCGATGATGGTTGTGGGACGCGGAGATGTCACTAAAGGCCGCGGGTGTTTCGTGGCTTGAA
>JBBQAV010000144.1:0-5424 GCA_038316775.1 Gemmatimonadales bacterium
TGGCAGAACACATCGGGCACGTTTCACAACGTGACATGGGAGAATGCGGCTGGCGAGAGCGCCGCGCTCGCCGGCGACGGCACCGGCACAATCACTGACTTCAGCGCCGGCACGCATACACGCCTCTTCAATACAGCGGGAACTTTCGCCTTCCACTGCACTATCCACCAGGGAATGAACGCGACTCTGGTCGTTCAGTAGCTCAGAGCTACAGAAACGAAACGCCATCCAGTGTCTGTGGCACCGTGATGCCGAGCGCGGCCAGCGCGCTCGGCATCACATCGACGGTGCGACGCGGCGTTGCGCCCGACGCCCGGTTGAGCAGCAACGGCACGAGCATGTGCTCCCGATGCAACGCCCCGTGGCTAGAGACGTGAGGTATCGGCTCGTACCGGGCCCGGTAATCCCAATCCCTCGATGCTGATAGAATGATGTCCCCGCCGCGCGGCGACGTGACGAGATGGGCGATCTGCACCAGCGCATCGGGATAGTCGCTGTTGATCGTCGCCTCGTATGCCTGGCCGTCGTCGAGCGAACGCTGCTCTCCAATGCCGAGTGGATCTCCGGTTCCTGGCCTGTAGGAATACCTGGATTCACTCCATTCGACTACGGCGACGCCGCGACTTGCCGCGCGGACTTCGCAGGAAGACGGTCCAGTTGGAAGCATCAAGAGATCGACCGAAGCGCGCGAAAGTAGTCTCTCTGCAAACTCGTTCCATCTTCCCTCGAGAGCGGGCCACCACGCGCGGGTCTTTCGCTTGAGATCCATATACAGGTGCGTCATCGCATTTCCACTGACCATCACGGCGACGTCGGCCGAGTTGTTGAAGGCCCAAGGATGCGCGAGCGTGCTGTATCCCCATTCCGTAAGCAGCGCCGCGAGATCCTCGTGTTTGCGCACGGGTGAATGGCCGTGATCGCTTCCGACCCATAGGTGCATCTTCTTCCAGCGGCCGTCGCGCTCCGCGTCCGAGCGGATCTGCGCGACGGTATCGTCGACGATTCGCATCGCGTCGCCGACTATCGGCGCGTCGTGACCCTCGGCATGCGACGTCTTGTCGATTCCCGTCAGCGCAATGAAGGCGAATTTGATTCGTTGCGTGCGCAGCCTCTTGGCGGCCTCTTCGGCCACCATTCGATCGATCTCGAGCCATCCATTCACGTTCCCGCGAAAGTGCGTCGCGGCAGCGCGCGCCACGAACGCGGGAGTCTGGCCGATGCGCTCGCGGCGCCGAAGTCCTCGTCCGATCACGCTCAGCGCTCCGAGACTGGGCTTGGCAAGCTCGAAGATCGTGGGCGATGCGCTGTCGATGTCGCGGTCGACGAAGCGCATCTCGGGTCCGACGTAGCTTCTGGAGTGTCCCGGGAGTTTCGCGACTCTTCGCGAACGGTCGTACCACCGCAGTCCCGGCAATCCGACACTGCCCGGATACCTTCCCATGATGAAAGGGGCGTAGGCCGGACCTGTCACGGATGGAAACGCGGACGTCACCGTGGACAGACTGCCTTCTTCGCGCAGCGCGGCGAGTGCAGGCAACTGCCCGCGGTCGATGGAGCGGGAGAAAATATCGGGTCTCACCCCATCGGCAATGATCATGATTACCTGCGCACCATCACCTGGCGGGCTTTGTGCAGACGCACGCAACTTTAGTTTCCGAATTGAAGAGAGCAGCCGAAGCCCGCGACAGCGGCCAACATGAAGAATAGAAAAGATAAATCCAAGGCCGTCGCCGCGAATCCGGGCGGCACTCGATCCACGAAAGCGCGCACCGCCGGCGGCAAGAAGCTCAATCCCGCTGTGTTGGCATCCGCCGAGCAGCAGGCGCTGGAGGGACTGAAGCAGCGCACAGAGGAAGGGCACCTCAAAGCCGGAAGAACTCCGCCATCGCAGACCGGCGCACCAAGAGCATCGGGATCGACCCGAGTAGTGGACGATGCGATTCGAGATGCGGGGCCTGCGACCGAGGACGAGAAGCTGCTCCAGCAGTCGGGGCCGCGCATCGACTTCACCAGAACGGATCCCTGGCGCGTGCTGCGCATCATGGGCGAGTTCATCGACGGTTTTGACACGCTCGCATCGGTCGACAAGGGGGTAACGATATTCGGCTCGGCGCGCATCGGGCCGGACGATCCGCATTACGTAGCGGCGGTGGAAACGGCGCGGCTTCTGGCCGAAGCGGGATTCGACATAATCACGGGCGCGGGGCCGGGCATCATGGAAGCCGGCAACAAGGGCGCGCGACTCGGCGGCGGACGCTCGATCGGCTGTAACATCGAGCTTCCGTTCGAGCAGGGAGCGAACCCTTACGTCGACACGCTGATCCACTTCAAGTACTTCTTCGTCCGCAAGACGATGTTCATCAAGTACTCGGTGGCATTCATCATCTTCCCGGGCGGCTTCGGCACGCTCGACGAGCTGTTCGAGGCACTGACGCTGATCCAGACGGGGAAGATCTACCGGTTTCCGGTGATACTGTTCGGGCGCTATTACTGGGCGGGGCTGCTGCGTTGGCTGCAGGCGCGAGTGCTCAGCGAAGGGAAGATTTCAGAGGGAGATCTGGATCTCATTCTGGTGACCGACGATCCTGCCGAAGCCGCGCAGGCGATTATCAGTGCCTACAGGTCGATCGGCAAAACCGCCGGCGCCCAGTTCGAGGAAATTGTGGAACGACGACGCGATGCGCAAAAGAAGTAAGAGCGACGGCGAGAACAGAGAGCGCGGCGGCTTCAAATCGTCGCGACACGGCAAAGCATCCGCCGCCGGCCCGAAAGCGCAGCAGAAGCTCGCCGCGGAAGAGCGCGAGAAGAAAGGTGCGAAGCACACCGCGCACGAGGCCAGCCGTTTTCTAAAAGGGCAGAAGATCGATCCGCGGCGCATCGATGGGAAAGAGACCGTCGCCGAGCTGATCGAAGGGACGTATCTCGCCTACAACGCGGCGCGCCTGCGTGAAGCGTGTCAGCTCTTCGTGGAGAAGATGCTGGACCCAGACGTCACCGTAGGACTGTCGATCACCGGCGCGCTGACGCCGGCGGGGCTTGGGATGTCGGCACTCATCCCGCTGATCGAGGGAGGATTCGTCGACTGGATCATATCCACCGGCGCGAATCTCTACCACGACACGCATTTCGGCCTCGGGCTGGCGATGCACCGCGGCAATGCGCAGGAGTCGGACGTCGTGCTGCGCGAGGAAGGAGTCGTCCGCATCTACGACATCTTCTTCGATTACGATGTCCTGCTGTCGACCGACGCGTTCTTCCGGAAAATCATTACCGGAAAGGAATTCCAGAGGTCGATGTCGAGCGCCGAGTTCCACAATCTCGCCGGCAAATACGTTCGCGAGCGCGAGAAGGCGCTTGGGATCGGACAAAAGTCGCTGCTTTCGGCGGCGTATTCCTCGGCCGTTCCGATCTACACTTCGTCGCCCGGGGACAGCTCGATCGGAATGAACATCGCCGCGGTGGCGCTCGATGGAAACAAGCTGGTTCTGGATCCCAACCGTGATGTGAACGAGACGGCTTCCATTGTTCTCGATGCGAAGCGCGGCGGCGGAAAGAGCGGGGTGATGATCCTCGGCGGTGGCAGTCCCAAGAATTTCATGCTTCAGACCGAGCCCCAGATTCAGGAAGTCCTGGGGATCGACGAGAAGGGACACGATTATTTCCTGCAGATCACAGATGCCAGGCCGGATACCGGCGGTCTTTCGGGTGCCACGCCAGCCGAGGCGGTGAGCTGGGGGAAGATCGATCCCGACAGGCTGCCGGACGCAGTCGTGTGCTACCTGGATTCGACGGTCGCGCTGCCGCTCCTGACCTCCTACGCGTTCGCGCGGCACAAGCCACGGCCGCTCAAGAGGTTGTTCGACCGGCGGGAAGCGATGATGGCGCGGCTGCGGCAAGAATACGAAAAGTCGTCCGCTGAGCCGGCGCCAATCGACCATACCGATTCCAAGCTGCCGCAGCACCGGTAGCCCGATTATCCACCCCGGGCTTGGGCGATTGCCTCAAATGACATGACGCTCTAGCTTGAGGTAGCGGGCGCCCGGCCATTCATCGCGGTCGGGCGCTCGTTTTTCGGTAAATGCTCATTGCAGGACGGGTCGCATGATCGAGTCACTCAAAAAGAAGCTCGGCGAAGAAGTCGAACGGCTCCAGCACGAGCTGAACGTCGTACTTCCGCAGGAAATCCGTAAAGCCGTAGAGCTCGGCGACCTCCGCGAGAACAGCGAGTACAAGGCCGCGCTCGAGCGTCAGCAGTTCGTTCAGGCGAGGCTCGGACAGCTGCGCCAGCGCCTGAGCAAATTGTCGCAGATCGACGTGTCACAGATTCCCGCGGACAAAGTTGGCCTCGGCTCCCACGTAGTGGTGCAGGACGAGAAGACGGGCGAGCGCGAGAAGTACAGCCTCGTCTTTGGCGACTCGGTCGAGTTCGAGGAAGGGCACGTGAGCATGTCGTCGCCCATCGGGAAAACGCTGGTTGGAAGAAGCGTCGGCGAGAGTGTGGTGCTCAAGCTCCCCGCGATAACGCGCCGCCTGAAAATCATCGAGCTCAAGACGATACACGACGCGGCATAGGTAGCGCGGCGCGCAACCGCTCACCGCTTATTTGCGGTGATTCACCGCCGTACAAAGTCAAAATGCTTGTTGCTTCCTGAGCGCATGGGTACCGTCCTCCTGAAACCCGTTGCGCCAGGAGGCGTTTCACATGAAGGCTGTTTTTGTCGCACTAGCGGTCGCATCACTTTGTGCGTGTGGAGGAGGCGGCTCCGGTTCCACAGCTCCCAACACGCAACCCACCGGTAATACCACACCGCCAACTGGTGGGGTTTCTGTCACCAACAACGCGTTCGCTCCCGCCACTAAGACCGTTGCCATAGGCACGGCTGTGAGTTGGGCATGGAACAGCTGCAGCGGTGATAGCTACGCTGGTCAGACCTGTGTTTCGCACAGCGTGACCTTCGACGACGGGACAACTTCGCCGACGCAGGATCAAGGCACGTACAGCAGGACGTTCAACACCGCTGGGGTTTACAACTATCACTGCTCACAACACGGGGCACTGATGTCGGGGAGTATCACGGTCCAGTAATCGCCGACTGGTCAACCGTGAGCGATCGTTCGGGGTCGGGGTTCCGAGGAGATTTCAAAGCAGCACTTTGGACGTCCCGAACGGTCGCACTGCTCCGTCACCTCCGCGCCGACAACTTCGGCCACGAGGGATGTGACCGCGGAGCAGACACAATGATCTGCTTCGACCGCGCGCGACAACGGGCAGGCGCGCCCAACGATGTGATACGACTTCCCGGATTTCTCGACCGATGTCGCGCCGCCGAGGGCGTTGAGCAGGTCCGAGGCGCCGGAGACTCTGCTGGAAAGAGACCCGGAGGGAGGCCCGAAGCCTTCCGCGAGTCGCTTTCCGACGCGCTT
>JBBQAV010000145.1:0-5360 GCA_038316775.1 Gemmatimonadales bacterium
GGCTACCAGCATCCTCGCGTTGCGGGCGCAGTCACAAACGCCTTCGACAACTCCCCCATCGAATCCGCCTGTCCCTACGCCGATTCCAGCGATCGTGCCCGGAGCCCAGCCAGTCGCGCCCACTACTATAGTATTGGATTCTTTCGATTCCGTGACCCAATGGACTACGACGCCGGGCGATGGCGTGGAGATCTCGGTCCATCCCGACTCGACCGGGGCGCATGGCAAGGCGATGCGCATCGATTTCGATTTTCACGGGCATGGCGGCTATGCCGTAATCCATCGACCGCTCATTCTGTCGCTCCCGCAGAACTACGAGTTCTCGTTTGCCATCAAGGGGAATGCGCCGACCAATACGCTCGAGTTTAAGCTTATCGACTCCACCGGCGAGAATGTGTGGTGGTCCAACAATCCCAATTTCAAGTTCCCCAAGGACTGGAAGACGATCACCCGCAAGAAGCGGCAGATCTCCTTTGCCTGGGGACCGACCAGCGACAAGGATCTCAAGCGCTTCGCCGCGATCGAGATCGCGATCACGGCCGGCTCCGGTGGGAAGGGGAGCGTCTGGCTCGATGATCTCGCTCTTACTCCGCTCGAGCCGGCGACGGCGTACGCATCCTATCCGCGCATAACAGCTTCGACGCAGGCGCAGGGATATGACGTCTCTCGGACGATTGACGCCGATCTGACGACCTCCTGGCGTAGCACTCCCCGCTCTGGCGGCGGCACGAGCTTCGGCTCGTCGCCTGTTCCGGACACGATCAGCATCGATTTCCTGAAGCGGCGCGAATTCGGCGGTATGGTGATCGGCTGGGAGCCCGGCCGGCGCGCGACTTCGTACGAGGTGCAGGGTTCGACTGACGGTCAGAGCTGGCAGACGCGCTATACCGTCAACAGAACGTCAGTCTCGCCATTCGCCGAGACGGTCGCGGCATCCGCCAAAACCGCGATTGCGCTGTCACCCCTTTTCCGCGACTACCTCTACATGCCGGAGAGCGATGCACGCTACGTCCGCGTCATCCTCAAGTCACCTGAGGGCAAGACCGGATACGGCATCCGCGACATCAGCGTCAAGCCTCTCGACTGGGCGGCCACGGAAAACGATCTCTTTTTCGCGATGGCGAGGGAGGCACCGCGCGGCAGCTATCCGCGATATCTGTCGAACGAACAGTCGTACTGGACCGTGATTGGCGTCGATCGCGACAGCGCCGAAGCGCTGATCAACGAAGAAGGGATGATCGAAGTAGGGCGTGGGCAGTTCTCGATCGAGCCTTTCCTCTACGTCGATGGCCAGCTTGTCACCTGGAACGATGTCACGAGGTCGGTCGCATCTAATCCCGAGGCACTGCCACTGCCTCAGGTGGTCTGGAGCACCAAGAACGGGGATCTCGATCTCGCGATCAACGCCTTCGCTGCCGGACCATCCGACTCTTCGGTTCTATACGCGCGCTACCGCATCACCAACAACTCGAAGAAGCACAAGAAGCTGACGCTCTTCCTCGCGCTGAGGCCGCTGCAGGTGAATCCGCCCTGGCAGTTCCTCAATCTTCCAGGCGGCGTCGCACGCGTTGATTCCATCTCATTCCAGGGGACATCCGCGCGAGTTACAGGAAACAAATTCGTCCGATCGCTCGCGTCGGTGAGCGGGTTTGGAGCCGTGACTTTCGACGAAGGAAACATCGTCGATTGGCTGCGAGCGGGGAAAGTCCCCGCTCCTTTCACGGTCATCGATCCGAGCGGCCGCGCGTCGGCCGCGTTCCAGTATCAGCTCGAGCTCGGCCCCCGCGCAACGTCGAGCCCCATCGACCTCGCGGTCCCGCTCCACGGCGGCGATCTAAGTCTCGCTCAGCTTCTTTCCGCATCACGCAGCGGGTACGCGGCGCCTCCTACTCAGGTCGTGGCACCGCAACCGGGCGCAGTTCCGGAACCATCGGCCGCAACTGCCCCGGGCATAACGCTGCTTCCTGGACAGGGCGAGCGCGCAGTTTCATCTCAGCTCGAGAAGACCAGCGCCGAGTGGCGCGAGAAGTTTGGTCCCGTGAGCATTACGCTGCCACTGTCGGCAGCGCGGTACACCCAGACGATGCGCGCGCAGCTCGCCGACATTCTCATCAATCGAGATGGCTCGGCCATCCAGCCCGGCTCGCGGAGCTACTCGCGCTCCTGGATCCGCGATGGCTCGCTCACATCGACCGCGCTCCTGAGGCTGGGTCACGACAAGGATGTGAAGGACTTCATCGACTGGTACGCGCCCTATCAGTACGACAATGGCAAGGTCCCATGCTGTGTCGATGAGCATGGGGCGACGCCCGTTCCCGAGAACGACAGTCACGGCGAGTTCATCTATCTGGTGGCCGAGTATTACCGGCATACCGGGGATAGGGCGGAGCTGGAGAAGATGTGGCCGCACGTCGCCAAAGCGGTCGCGTACATGGATTCGCTGCGCCACGAAAGGATGACGGAGCAATACACCATCGGTGCTAACAAGGCGTTCTACGGATTGCTGCCGCAGTCCATAAGCCATGAAGGCTACAGCGCGAAACCGATGCATTCCTACTGGGATGATTTCTTCGCGCTCAGGGGATTCAAGGACGCCGCGTTCATCGCAAAGGAGCTCGGAAAGCCTGAGGCAGCTCAATACGCCCAGATACGGAGCAGCTTCCGCTCGAATCTGTTCGAGTCGATTCGCCAGGTGGTGATTACGCGGAAGATCAACTACATCCCGGGCTCGGTGGAGCTGGCGGATTTCGACCCGACGTCCACCACCATCGCCGTGAGTCCAGGCGGCGAAGCGGGTCGGCTTCCCGGCCCGCTTCTGATGCGCACTTTCGACAGGTACTTCCAGGAAGCGCACCAGCGTGCAGTCGGAGTGAAGCCGTGGGATTCGTACACGCCGTACGAGCTTCGGAACGTCGGCGTCCACATACAGCTCGGCCAGCGCGCCCGAGCGCACGAGCTGCTGGATTTCTTCATGAAGGATCAACGTCCGGCCGCGTGGCACCAGTGGGCGGAGGTCGTGTACCGCGATCCCAAGACACCAAGGTTCATCGGCGACATGCCGCACACCTGGGTGGGCAGCGACTATATCAGAAGCTTTCTCGACATGCTCGCCTTCGAGCGCGAGAGCGATTCCACCTTGGTGATTGGCGCGGGTGTTCGGGACGAATGGGTGAAAGAGGACCCGGGAATAAGGGTGTCGAACCTCAGCACCGAATACGGGCCGCTCAACTACGACATGCGCGGGATCGGAAAGGTCGTGACGATCAATCTGCGTACCGGAATCAGGATGCCGCCCGGTGGGATCGTAGTGTGGTCGCCGCTCGAGCAGCCGATTCTTTCAGCGGCGGTCGACGGTGTTCCGGTTGGGATCAAGGGAGCAGAGATTCGCGTAAAGAAACTTCCCGCGATTGTGACAATACGGTACGCCAAATGAGTTCGCGGATTCTGGTGTTAGCGCTGCCTCAGCATCCACAATACCGAAGCAGGGAGCTGTAAGCTTTGCAGCCAGGAGCTGGGAGCCTTCATATTTACGCTCTGGGTGGCGCATCACTCGCTGAGTTTTGCGCCATTGGTGCGAATCACATCCGAGTAATAGCGCCCGGATGCCTTGATCGTGCGCTGCTGCGTAGAGTAATCGACGTGCACGATACCGAACCGCGTCGAGTAGCCGAGCGACCACTCGTAGTTGTCGAGAAGCGACCAGGCGTAGTAGCCGCGAAGATTCACGCCCTTCTGCATCGCGTCGTGCGCCGCGCGCAGGTGCTGCCGGTAGTACTCGATGCGCAGCGGATCCTCGATTCGGCCATCGATCGTGTGCGGCGGATCGTAAAACGCCGCGCCGTTCTCAGTGATGTAGAGCGGCAGCTTCCCGTATCGCTCGCTCACCCACAACAACACACGCGTCAGCGCGGGGGGATAAACTTCCCAGTGCGTCTCTGTCTGCGTGTGATCGGTTTGTGGAACGTGCTTCGTCCGGAGCGGAAGATGGTCGGGATGAAAGCGCTCGACCTTGCGCGTGTAGTAGTTGACTCCCAGAAAATCGATCGGCTGCTTGATGAGCGTCATGTCGGCGGCCGGCCAGTCCGGCCACGCCTCGCCGAATATCTCGCGCATCTCTTCCGGGTAAGTGCCCATAAAAACCGGATCGAGATACTGCCGGTTCATGTAGGCATCGGCGCGACGCACCGCCGCGAGATCTTCCGGCGACTCCGACGCCGGATACTTGGGCTCGAGGTTCACCGTGATGCCGACCTTGCCGGTCTTTGCAGCTTTGCTGGATCGGAATCTCTCGACCCCAGACCCATGCGCGCGAAGAAGATTGTGCGTCGCAATCGGCGCCTCGAACAGATTCGAGTGACCCGGCGCCAGAACTCCGGAGAGATAACCGCCGTCCGTAACGACCCACGGCTCGTTCAGCGTCGACCACATTTGCACGCGGTCGCCAAGAGCATCGAACATCGTCGTCGCGTAGTCGCCGAACCAATCCGCGACGTCGCGATTCAGCCAGCCGCCGCGGTCGTCGAGCGCTTCCGGCAGATCCCAGTGGTAGAGCGTGACGTTCGGCTTGATTCCGCGCTTCAGCAGCTCGTCCACGAGCCGAGAGTAGAAATCGATCCCCTTCTTGTTGACGGCGCCGGTGCCGTGCGGAAAAATCCGAGCCCACGCTATGCTGAACCTGTAGGCATTCGTACCCAGCTCGGCCATAATGGCGACATCGTCTTTATACCGGCGGTAGTGATCGCACGCGAGGTCGCCCGTCTGGTCGAGCCAGGTATTGCCCGGAGCGTGCGAGAAGCGGTGCCACATGCTGCGTCCGGCGCCGTCGGCGGTGGGAGATCCTTCGATTTGATAGGCGGACGTCGCTGTTCCCCACAGGAAGTCGTCGGGGAACCTATAGCTCTCGGTCATCTCGGCGTCGGGTTGGTTGCGCGGCCTGGCATCCACAAAACCGAAGCAGGGAGCTGTAAGCTGACTAATGCTGGGAGCTCTTCAGCTTTCATATTGGCGTAGAATGGCAATGGTGATTCGTATCGAAGAGGTGCTATGGCGCGAGTGAAGCTCGAGGGAGTCAGAAAAATCTATCATGAAGGGGTCGAGCAGGTAGCGGTCGACCGCGT
Source organism: Gemmatimonadales bacterium (assembly GCA_038316775.1). Lineage (GTDB taxonomy): Bacteria > Gemmatimonadota > Gemmatimonadetes > Gemmatimonadales > Gemmatimonadaceae > UBA4720. Next base: position 5,118 of record JBBQAV010000145.1, read on the forward strand.
CGATCTCGATGTGAAGGATGGAGAGTTCGTCGTGCTCGTCGGTCCGTCGGGATGCGGGAAGAGCACGACTCTGCGCATGATCGCGGGACTCGAGTCCATCAGCGCCGGCTCCGTGAAGATCGGCGATCGCGTCGTCAACGACATCCCTCCAAAGGCGCGCGATATCGCGATGGTGTTCCAGAACTACGCGCTTTATCCGCACATGACCGTCCGCGAGAACCTGGGGTTCGCCCTCAAGCTCCG
>JBBQAV010000146.1:0-4977 GCA_038316775.1 Gemmatimonadales bacterium
AGCATCGCCACTTTCAGGTACGTGCCCACGGATCTCCGCGGACGCTCAGCAAACGGCGTCACTGAATATCTCAACGAGCTGAATGCGAGGATCGTCACCGCGGTGAGATTGAGCGGACGCGCATTCATCTCGAACGCGCACCTGGGCGAGCGATACATGCTGCGCGCGTGCATTGTCAATTTCCGAACTGCACTCGCCGACGTGAAAGAGCTGCCGGAGCTGGTGGTATCACTCGGCCGCGATCTGGACAAACGGATCAGACCCAAGGAGTTACGCGCACGCTCGTAGTTATTCGGCCACCATCAGCATGACCGTATCAGCCAGCTCTAACCGACCCGTCGAAGGATTCCTTCTGAACAGCCAGGCATACTCATCAACCATCCCGCCAGTTTGCCCCACGCTGTAAGTCTCAACGATCGCCGTCCAGGCAATACCGGCTGGATCGACTAGTTGTCCTCTTTGCGGACCCGGCAGCGATGCTCTTCGTGTTAGCTCTCGCGCAACCGCGTCAGGCACGCCGGGAATGGGAAGGCTGACTTTAAGATAGCTGTGACCCGTTTTTGGACAGTCGCGATGCGGGTTCGCCAGGATGGAGTCAGGACGGGTCTGCGACCCCGGCCGAAGCGGGCGCGGCTCCACGAGCATGCCGACACACCAACCAAGCGGGCATGGCCGTCCTTCGCTTGCTCCGTTCAAGCTCAGGATTTGTTTCCGTCCCTTCGCCAGTCGGTCCATTATCACCGGACCAAGACGTTTAAGCAGCGTTGTCGAGTCGATCCGCGTGACGACCTCTCCGTACGGGTTACCGTAGCCGGTCGGCTGAGGACGCGAGTCGAATCGCATGGAATCGAGATGATAGGGATGGGCTTTCTCGGTTCCTGCCAGCTGACCCCGCACCACCGCCTCGAAGACGGCCGAGTCGGCGCGAATTATGGTTAGCTCCTGATCGGACAGGCTGTCTCGCGCAGGCAGCGAGCTGCAGGCCAAGCTACCGACCACAATCAAACTTCCGACCGCCACGGCGCGGTTTGCACTTTGGATTCTCATGGGCCCGAATGGATGCAGGAATCGCACTAATAGGCCTTGCGGGGAATGCCTACTCCGCCCAGGACAACAGGAACTTCTCGCCGACATTCATGCGGCCGTTCACCGGATCGCGCCGAAGAAGCCAGGCGAACTGCCTCCAGTCCTGACCTCCCGGCCCGATCGAGTTTTCGGTCACGAGCACCGTCCAGACCTCGCCCGTGGAGTCTGGCGGCGCGGATTCTGGAGCGCGCAACTTGGCGAGTACGGCAGCGACACCACGATACGGAAGTCCGACAGTCACGTATCGTCGCCATTCGCGCGGGCAGTTCGCGCCGGTGGGCGCGAATGCCGAATCGTTGGACCCGCGCGCTTTAGATCCGCCGCACCCTGGATACACGAACGGCCCGCCTTCATCGATCTGCAGGTCGCGCAGGATCGCCTTGCGCTGGTCGCCGATCCGGGCGATCGCTCCGGCGGACAACGAGTCACCTGCTTCGTCGAGATCGAATCCGTTCGCACGCTGCGTAGCCGTGGCAATCACGGCTTCGTCGCCTCCGGGACGCGAATCGACGCGCAGGAAATGCGGCGGCAGAGTGGAGTCCGCGGAATTGGGGGGAGTCTGTTCGCGCACGACAGCCTCGAATGCTTCCGCATCGGCGCGAAGCATCGACCTCTCGGCGCTCGACGTTCCGGTGCACGCCTCGACGGCAGAAACCACGAGAGCGATGCACGCCACCGAACGACGGAACTCACATCGAATACATTGCATCAATGCCGACAGCTGCACGTTCAAGACCCCCTCTCAGCGCAATTAACGCGTGACCAGCGACGGGTCCCGCACTTCACACTACGACTTCGATCTCCCCGCTGACCGCATCGCCCAGTTTCCGACCGGGCGGCGCGGCGACAGCCGGCTCATGGTGGTGAATCGATCGACCGGAGAGATCTCGCACAAGCAGTTCAGCGATCTCGAGGAGATGATCCTCGCGGGCGACACGATTGTCCTCAACACTACGCGTGTCTTCCGCGCGCGGTTGCTCGGCGTCCGCGACAACGGCACGCCCGCCGAGGTTCTGCTGCTCCGCTCGCTCGGAGATGACACCTGGGAGGCGATGGTTCACCCGGGCGGCAAGCTCAAGCCGGGGCGGATCGTCCACGTTGCCGATGACTTCGAAGCGGAGATCGTCTCCACCACGGAGCGGCGCACGCGAGTCGTGCAGCTCAGATCCGCGATGCCAGTCGATCAGGCGATCGAGAAGTACGGACACGTTCCGCTCCCACCTTACATCACGCGCGCCGACGAAACGTCGGACGTCGAGCGTTACCAGACTGTCTACGCGAACGAGCGCGGATCGGTCGCCGCGCCGACGGCCGGACTCCATTTCACACCGGAGATGCTGGACGCGTTGTCGGCAAAAGGTGTGAAGCGCGCTGATCTCGTGCTGCATGTGGGAGCCGGCACGTTCAAGCCGGTGGAGACAGAGCATCCCGCCGATCATGTAATGCACGAGGAGTCATACACGCTTCCGGCGCATACGGCTGATGTGTTGAACGCAACGCGGAAGAGCGGCGGGAAGATCTGGGCAGTCGGGACGACGAGCGTCCGCACACTCGAGAGCGCGATCGGCGACGATGGAGTTTTCCATGAGAAATCGGCCGACACGCGGATTTTCATCAGGCCGCCGTACGAGTTCAAGGCGGTCGACCGGCTCATCACCAACTTTCATCTGCCGCGCTCGACCCTGATCATGCTCGTCGCCGCCTTCGCGGGCTACGACCTGACGATGCGCGCGTACCAGGAAGCCGTCGGCGAGCGGTACAGGCTGTATTCCTATGGCGATGCGATGGTCATCGTTGGAGATTGATATAGGAACCACTGTCCCTTGATGGAGGTGCTTATGCGTTTCCTTTTGTCGGTGTCGTTGCTGGCTGTTGTAGCGTGCGGAGGGTCGGATGTTGTTGCACCCGCTGCGATCGCGGGAAAGTGGGTGGAGGGATTCACTATTCCCGGCAGTGGGTTCGAGATGGACCTGTCGCTCTCGGGTTCCAACATTGCGGGTGTTGGGACGTGGGCCGGGGAGGCGGGACCCAGCGTTACTCTTTCCGTGACGGGAACGAGCGACGCGACCGGCGTCCATCTGGATCTGGTTTTCACCGAGACCGTGCCGAGAGTTGGGAACGTGTCGATATCCCATTTCGACGGGCGTCTCAGCTCATCCAACACGCTCAGTGGCTCGATCCATGTCGCGAATCCCGGGCAGCCGCCGGGCCCCGAATCGGCGATCACTTATCACCGAAGCTGAGTCACTCAGGTCGGGTGCCGCCCTCTGAAAGCGCGGCACCGGCCACTACCTTACGATTCCTTTCAGCGCTCCACTGTCATGGTGCCGATGGCCCAGCTGCCCGAGAGTCTCGCTCGGCTGTTCTGAAGATGCATGACGATGGGAGTGCGGGGCCGATTGAACGTCATGCCGAGATCGGTGCCGTTCACGGACGTCTCCATTGAGATGGCTCGCGGTCCTGCACTAACGCGACGGTCGCCGCAAGCCTCCAGTCGGCCGACTGACCAATCTTCACATTGCCGATCGTTCCTCGAGGTGAGGAATTCTTCGCAAGCGTCTCCATCTTGATCTAATCCCTCTTATAGTCAGCGCGATCGATAGAGAACTGCTCCGCATCCCTTTCTCCCTGATGAGTGTCGGCTAGCGATGTGGGCGGCCGAGCACACACGTTACCACTCAGGGTTTGACGTTAATGTGGTTATTGTTCGCGGCTTTGCGAGCGATCCCTTTCTCGTAGGTCTGCCGGTCTCATACAAAGCAAGCCGTGTCCGACTATGGTTGGCCTGCGTCCAACTTTGGCTGTTCCTGGCCAACGAAGGTGGTGGTAGCCTACACTCGCAGCAAACGCCGCGACAGCTCAATTCGAGAGCATGCACATCCTCCGGGAGAAGAAATGTTGTACCCCCGCCCAAGCGCATATAGCAAGAGTGTAATCGCCATTGTAGGAGCCGCCCTGGTCGGGTGTGGCGACCCGACGATTCTAATGAGACCTCAACTCCACCCGAATTCGGCCCGAAGCCTTATTTCGTCGGTGAACGGCTCGACAATCAGCATTTCGGACGACGATGGGACTTCATATACTCTGGACGTGGACGCGCGGGAAATCCGAGTAAGTACCGGAGTAGTGATCAACCTACGCCAAGAAGACTTGGCAATGTACGCAAGTGGGTTCATGGATATCGTTATTGGCGACTCACTGTCGAATCAAATCAACACGCTACCTCCACCCGAAGGTGAGGGCCACGGTGGTCCTTGCGGATGGAACCCTTGCGACTCCCGTCCCGCTCCATCGATCCAAATCAGCGGCGTCGCCACGCCATCCGTCCAAACGTCAGTGCCGCCATTTGGGGCGCGAGCAGGGCTGACGGTACCCGTGCTGAATCCCGGATCAGGTCTCCAAGACATAATTGTTGATGCCGGCCCTTTCAGTTGTGCTGAGATTGCCGAGAACATTATGGTGTCCCACTACGTCTATCGCGGAAGCCGTCCTACGCTGTTCGGAGTGTTCAGGAGTGGAGTCGCGGCTGCTGCACCATTCGTCACAGGAATCGAGGCAATATCTTGGATGATTGCAGTAGGAGCAGATATAAATACCGCCATGATCGTTAACGCGGGTGATCGCTTGACGTTACAAATCAATGTTGCAATGTACCGAATGAGTTACTGTTCAGAGACTTACCACACGGCGGGACCGCTTCCGAGCTTCTCATTAGGCGGTGGCCTCACCTACGCATGTAGATCAGTATACAAGATGAGCTGTACCCGGTTTCGTGGACACGTGATCTAAGCTACCCGCCCTTGTTTCTCAAATTCCATGGGGCTCAGGTAGTCCAGTGTTGAGTGCCTCCTGGTTGGATTGTAAAAGCGTTCGATGTAGTCGAAGATATCT
>JBBQAV010000147.1:0-4830 GCA_038316775.1 Gemmatimonadales bacterium
GAGCAGCGAAGCCGATTCTGTTACCCGCGAATTCGCTCTTCGGGCAGGCTCAAGAAATCGCTTCCTGGCGCCCCGCGACAGCTTACTGATAGTCGCTGACTCGCTCCGCGCGGCCCTCGATCGGCCCGGCGTCGACCAGCCTGATTGGGCACTCACGCGGCGGCTCTTCGCGACTGTGAATGAAGCCGTAGCACGCTACCCAAATGATCCGGAGGTGTGGTACATCGTCGGCGAAGCTCGCTTTCATCACGGATATGGAAGCATTCTCGACATGAGCGAGCCCGAGTTACGCGATGCCTTCAATCGCTCCGTCGCGCTGGATTCCTCGTTCGCTCCAGCCTACATACATCTCGTCGAGTTGGGCTTCACTCTCGAAGGAGGTGCTGCCGGTCGGGCAGCGGGAAGCGAATTCCTGGCGCACAATCCTGTCGGCGCGCACGCGGAAGCAGTTCGACTCGTTGAACTGGTCACGGATCCAGCCGGCTCCTCGGACGCCGGTGTCGTTGAGAAGGGTCTCGATGCCGCCAGCTCGGGCGCGCTGTTACGGGCGTGGATGCTGCTCCGTCGCTGGCCCGATTCCGCCGAGACTGCTCTGAGGTTTTTGCGCGCGCTTGAACGACATCCGCGCAGCTCGAAGAATTTCGCTCAGGATTCCGCCAACCTCGCCAGATACCTCCCCCTGCAGCTGGCGTATCGCGGCCGCCTGCACGAGGCGTATCTGGCAATGGGAAATCGCCCCGGACGTCTCTTTGCTCAACTCGCGTTGCTGGGGGCGATCGACCCCGATACCGCGTCGACTGTGTTCGCGCAGTGGGCGGCGGATGGAAGGCCGGAAGCCCGATCGGCATTGCCGTGGTGGGCGGCGAGAGGTGATACGGCGTCTATCATTGCGCTGATGCGGACGCAGCGAACCAGGAGTGGGCAGGGGATAGACGGAAGAAAGGTGAACCCCGAGTACGATTCCCAGGCCGCCACCGCTTATCTGTTCATCGCGCGGCGCGACACCGCGAGCGCGGCCAAAGCGTTCGCACTGCTGTCGGATACGCTCTGCCTCCGCTGCGAGCAGGATCACCTGGCGAACGCCTTATTGCTGGCCAGAGGTAGAAACTTTGCCGCCGCGGACAAGATTCTCCGACAGCGACTGTATTCGTATCTGACTCCGACGGAGATCATACTGGCATTGGCCAGGGGAAAAGTCGCTGAGGTTGCAGGGCAGAGGGATCTAGCCCTGAGGTCATATAGACTCGTGATCAGGGCATGGGGCAGAGGGGACCCCGAAGTCCAGGGACACGTGCAGGAGGCGCAGGCTGGAATCCGTCGGCTTGGGGGTGGTTGAGACCGGACCCAAGCTCAGCTATGGCGCATTTCTCAAGGGGTTATACATTAGTTCTCCCGCTTCCTGGATTTGAGCAATGCCCCGAGTCCGGCGAACATGTTATGGGAGGACGATGCATTACCAACTCAATTCAGCACAGCCGTTAGCAGCCGAGATCACCGAGGCGCAACGGCGCGAGCTGCACGCACGCACCTCCCTGGAAAAACCTGGCGCGACGATCGAGACGACTCTCGAACTGAATGCATTTCTCAACCGGATCCTTACCACCCGGCCAGTAGTGCTGGCCGATTTACCCCTATCCAAGGCCTTCACATGAAACGGTTCCCGCTCCTCCCGCGCCTCGCTCTTGTCCTCGCGGTGGTGTACGCCTGTTCCGACTCGACGGCACCGGCCAATTCGCTTCGGCCTCCTGAGAAGTCGACCCTTGGCCTCCGCGGAGATCCTCCTCCTCCCCCAGTTGATGCCGTGATCTTTGTGAGCGTGAGCAGTTCCCATCCCGTCTCCGGTCAATTTACTGGCACCTATTTCGACAACGGAACATCTATCGCGTCCACTGTCGCTGCAGCCGAAGTGGGTGATGACGCTTTGGCCTTCAGCGGAACGGCGTGGCTCCGACTGGACAACACGCAGCTCGCAGGGCTTTTTACGAGTGCCAGCGCCAACGCGCGATTCCAGCGCACCGATCAGAAACTGGCTGGGCACGGCACGCTCGTGATCGATGGTGTTACGATCCAGATCGTCGAAGTGACTGAGTTCCTCCCCTTTGCTTGCAACGTCCCCGGAGAGCCGTGTGCCTCCATCAAGTTCAAGGCTACTCGCAGCGATGACCCTCTGGGTCTGGAGGAGCATACCGGCACTGCGACAGCCTTCAACCGGGAGTTTTGCACGCTCTACACTGGCGATGGTACCTCTTTTTTCTGCCGGGGAATTGACTGAGAATCTCCGCTCTCGCTGTTCCGTATCGAAGGGGAGCCAATTGGCTCCCCTTTTTTTCTGCCAGGTACCCTCTTGTTTTCGGGGTATGTTCGGGATACTCTAGCAGAGCTATGTCCGACCGAAACGCCGCTATCCGCGCACTCATCGAGCATCGATTTCCCGATGCGACTCCGGTCACACACCGGACGGCGGAGCCGGTGGCGACTGGCATCGAGGTACTCGATGCAATCCTTCCCGGGCGTGGGCTTCCTCGAGGAAGACTAACCGTCTGGATGCCGCAGGGAGGAGCGACGGCGGTGCTCCAGGCCGCGTGTCATACGACTGTCGCTCAAGGCGAGAGAGCGGTCTGGATCGACGGACTCAGCAACGTGGCCGGTCCGTTCTGGGAAGAGGGTCCGATTCTCGTGCGTCCACGCAATCGAAAGCACGGGCTCCGCGCGGCGGAGGAGCTTCTTCGGTGCGGAGGGTTCGCGCTCGTAGTGGTCGCCGGGATCGAACCCGAGGGTACCGAGACGGTGCGTCTCTCCCGCGCGGCGCGCGAAGGTGGCGGCGCGCTCGTCACTCTCACCGCGCACGCATCGATGGCGAGCCTGAGAATGACGTCGCGGATACTGCGCGAGAGTTATCGGTGGAAAAAAACTCCTTTCGGCGATCCGGCCGAAGCGCAGGATGTGACGATCCGCGTCCGCGCCTTCTCACTCGGTTGGAACCGGAGCGCGGACATCTCGGTGCCGGTGATGCCCTACGATGTAAGGATGGCGCTCGAGACGGGACTGGTTGATAGAAGGGGGGCCTACAAATCTCGGAGTATGAGATGAGGCGCTGCGATCGAGATCCGCGGGCGCGGCAGTTCCTCCGCACGACCGCGCAACGAACCGATCTCCCCGACGAGCTGCAGGCTGTCGCGAGATTCGCGGCCTTGGACGGAATTATGTGACGGGCCGGGATGCGACGCTTCTGCGATCTCTGTACCCGCGTCTCACCGGCGACCGGTCGCGCGAGGCGGTGCTTGCGTCGCTTTCCGATCTCGGAGGAAGCGAAAACGTGCAGTGGCTGATCGGCGTCGTTCGCGACGAGAAACTCACTCCCGAAGTCCGGCGGCGCGCACTCGAGTACGTCTCGCGCGCCGGCGCCACGACTCCTTCGCTCATTGCGCTCTACGATCCGACTCCAGACCCACAGCTTCGCGGCGCGCTCATCGGCATTTACTCGCGCCTCGCCGACAAGCCAGCGACAGAGAAGCTGGTGTGGATCGCCCGTAACGAGCCTAATCTCCAGCTGAAACGTCGCGCGATCTCCGCTCTCTCCCGGAAATTCGGATCCGACGATTCGTCAGGCGCTGCAAGACATCGTAGAGCGATAAAATCCAGTCTGGATCGCGGCGGCATGTGAATCCACAAAACTAACGTCGAGAGCTCCAAGCTTGGTCAGCTGCCAAAGCTTAGAGCTCTCAACTTCCGTATCGTGATTGCCTGCCCAGCCCCGGCGATCCGTACGCCGAGATGCTTAGCTGGCCTTCCGCTTCTTCTTTGGAGTGACGGCCCGCTCTACGAGGCGCGGCGCGCTCCATGATTTGCCGAGGACCTTCTGGAAGCAGCGCTTGGGCACGATCTCGACGCCTGACTTCGTGAGGGCGTCGTAGCGCGCGAGCTTCTCGGGGTAGCGAGAGATCGTTGTGGGCTTGTACGAGAGGGAGAGGAAGAAATTGTCGGTGAGGCTCAGCGCGAACAGCTCGTCGATGTTTCTCGCCCGCGCCAGCCGCTCGACTCCGAGGACGACCTGGCTGCCCAGCCCCTTTCCGTGGTGGGAAGGCGCGACAGCAACGGAGGAGACCTCTGCCAGCGACGGTGAATACTCCTCGAGCGCGGCACACGCGACGACGCGTCCGCCTGCGTCGGCGACCACCACATAGCTGTCGATGCGGCCGGCGACCTGCTCGAACGTGCGCGGCAGCATCAATCCCCGCGCGGCGTACTCGCTCACCAGGCCAAGGATCTGGCCGGCATCGGCACGCGCGGCTCGGCGCACCGTCGTCGCATTGGACGAGGAGGCATCGGCTCCGGAAAGTCTGAGAGCAGGCATGGCGGCGTTTGGGAGATTATGCACGAAGAATGTATATATAAACATCCCCTCTCCCGCAAGTGTTCCCGAGCGGCGTCGGCCGGAGTAACTTCGTAGGCACCCAACGATCTCTTTGACGCCCGGCCGCAAAGCGTTGCACCGCCACCGGCACTCTTCACGTTTCACATACCTCAGGCTCACATGTCGCTGAATCGCCGATCGATCCTCCCCGTAATTGTCGCAGTCCTGACCGTCGGGGTCACGCCTGCCTTGCGCGCGCAACAGGTATCGGTTCCGTCCGACTCCGCGATCCGCGCGATACTCAAAGACCGGGTCGATACCAAGCGAACCGTGGGCATCGTCGCCGCGACGCTCGACCACGGACGCTCGACGATCTTCACCGCCGGCTCGGCGGGAGCACCTGGTGTCGCACTCGATGGGAACACGGTCTACGAGATCGGATCGATCACCAAAGTCTTCACGGCATCCCTCCTCGC
>JBBQAV010000148.1:0-4734 GCA_038316775.1 Gemmatimonadales bacterium
ACTGCGCGCGGGCTCGTCTTGGCGGCGATGGGGCGCGGCAACGTTCCGCCGGCAATGGTGCCCGGAATCCAGCGTTGGGTAAGCGATGGTAAGCCGGTCGTGATCACGTCGCGAACGCAGGGCGGGCGAGTGGGGCACACCTACGGATACCCGGGCGGAGGACGCCGCCTCGAGGAGATGGGCGCCATCTTCGGCGGCTCGCGACGCGCCCAACAGGCCCGCATCGATCTCATGCTCGCGCTCGGCGCCGGCATGAACGACAGCGAGATCAGATCCATGTTCGCACAATGAAGAAACTCCGGTGTTTAATTGCAAACTGCAACAGAACGAGTCGTGAGCTGATAGCTGACAAGTTGTTAGCTGGCAGCCGCAGACGTCGGGACGCCACACAGTGGCGTGAAGGCAAAAGCAGTTGCTCCTGTCAGGACGTCCGCTTAGTGACGTCCCGACGTAGTGAGGCCATGAGCTACCAGGCTTCTCGCTAATGGCTCACGACTTGTTCCGTTGTAGTTTGAGAAGGTGCGTCGTCGCCCCAACGATGGCGGGAACTCTACACGAGACAGGCCTGTGACCAAGCTCGACCCCCCCGAGGTCGTCCGCGACATCGTCAAGCGCCTCGAGGAGGCGGGCTACGAGACCTGGTGCGTCGGCGGCGCCGTCCGCGACGCCCTCCTCGGCCATCCCCATCTCGACTGGGACCTCGCCACAGCGGCCAAACCCGAGGAGGTCCGAAAGCTGTTCAAGAAGACGATCCCCGTCGGAATCGAGTTCGGAACGGTGGGAGTCGTCGACCACAACAACGTCATGCACGAGGTCACGACGTTCAGGAAAGACGTGCAGACCGACGGAAGGCACGCCGTGGTGGAATTTGGCGTGTCGATCGACGACGATCTCGCGCGCCGCGACTACACGATCAATGCGATCGCGTATTCGCCGAGCAAGGATCAGATCAGGGATCCGTACCACGGCCGCAAGGACATCGACGACAGGCTCATTCGCGCGGTCGGCGCCGCGAGCGACAGGATGCGGGAGGACCGGCTCCGCGCGTTGCGGGCGATCCGGTTCGCGGCGCGATTCGGGTTCGACATCGACCGGGACACGTGGGACGCGATCGTCGAAAGCGCTCCCGATCTCCCGCACCTGTCGGCGGAGCGGGTGAAGCAGGAGATCGAGAAGACGATGGATCAGGTGCGCTTTCCGAGCAAAGCGTTCGCGATGTGGCGCGATACCGGAGCGTTCGGGGCGCTCATTCCTTCACTTGCCGCCATCACGGATCGCGATCTGGCGCCGCTCGACCATCTCCGTCGCCCGCTCCTTCCTGGCCGGCCGATGCGGAGATCGACCCGCATGGCAGGGCTCTTTGCGTCGGTGCCGGGCGCGACCGTTCGTAAGGTGCTCAAGGACCTCCGCTTCTCGAACAGCGACACCGAATGGATTGCCAACCTCGTCGAGCGGTGGCAGCAGCTGGGACCGTCGATGACCGGCGCGCTCCTCAAGGCCGAGGAGATTTACGCGGCCGATCCGTGGGGCGAGCAGTACCCGCCGAGCTCGATGCTGCGGACGTGGGCCGCGAGCGCCGGGCGCACGCGTCTTGCCCCTCTCCTCCGGCTGGCCGACGCATTCTGGTGGGCTGGGCGGAAGGCGGGCGATCCCGCGCCGTACAAGCAGACCGTGGCGTCGGTTTACAAGAGGGCGATCACTATTGCCTACAGAGATCCGATCACGCTCGCGGATCTGGTGATCGATGGAAATGACCTGGCGAAGATCGGGGTGACCGGGCCCGCTGTCGGCATAATGCTTCGGAAGCTTTTAGATGCGGTGATCACGGATCCACGGATGAATTCGCGGGAGCAGCTGCTGAAATTGGCTCAAAAGCTGAATGGCGCGGCCACGTAAAGGAACTGCTTTCTGTTGATTTCCTGAGCTTTCAGAGTCGTATCAGTTCGACCAGATTACGAAGTCAGCGAAACCCACACTAGGACCACGATGTTATTCAGAAGCCGAACCCCCGATTCTACGGTATGGAAGCGTTTCACCTCAGGACGGGACGGCTTCACCTTCACCCGTACCGGCGACATCTACGAGGCGAAGGTGGTCGCGAACTCCGAGCGGGTGGTGGACCTGTTCTATACGCTGAGCGAGCTGATGGCGCCGGCTGTCGATGTGTACATCAAGGATGAAAGATCGCAAACCACGTGGTCCGGCCAGACCATCGCGCTGCCCGATGTTCGCGACGCCGTGGCGCGTCTCAAGGTCCCGCTGTCGACGTACGGAGGAGTGGAAATCACGCTCTTCACGCCCGAGGATCAGCTGACGCTGAGTCCGCAGCTAGAGCTCTTCATCTACTCGCGATCTGACCGGTGGATGTACCTCCTCAACAGCATGAATCTCGAGGAGCGCGCGTCGCTGGAAGAGCGCCTGTGGGGGATTGAGTCGTGGGAGCGCGCGCCAGCGCCGGCGCTCAGCGATGCGGTAGCGGCTGCGGCGGAGAGGCTGTCGATCAAGAGTGCGTGAGACCGGCCACCGCGAGCACGGGTCCGGCGTCGACGAGCGTTTTGGTGACAACATCGACTCGGAGATTGAGCCCTTCAAGAGAACGAACTCCCAGGAGCGTATAATCTCCGTCTTCGGCAAAAACGATGTCGTCGCCTGTAGCTGTGCCTCCCGCGTGAATGATGGCGTATCCCATCTCGCGGTCCACTCGGCGGCCGTCGGCGACGATGAATCCTTGCTGCCGCTCGACTTTTACTCCGAGATCCTCCAGAATCGCACGTGGCACCCAGGAAAATTCACTTCCAGTGTCGACAAGGGCGTCGGGGATATGTCGCACGGTTCCCCGCTTAGCGTGGCTCTCGACCCCAATGTTGGTGCGGAAAATCCCCATGTCCGACATTGTGTCACTCCTCCTGAGGGGGCAGTGTATCAATACATCGTGAGCCAGAGCGAATCAATGCCGAGGGGGAACTGATGGCCTGGGTGCGCGAATGAACGGGACCGCACTGCTCTATACCGCCGTGGCAGCCAGCGCCAACGTCATCGGCGCTGCCGCGGTCGTCTCGCATTCGCGCTGGAGCGTCCGCGCCCTCGAGAACATGGTCGCCCTATCGGCGGGGTTCATGATTTCGGTGGCACTGCTTGATCTCGTACCCGACTCGATCGTCACGCACGGCGAATCCGCGGCGGTGGTGATTCTGTTAGGGTACCTGCTCGTTCACCTGACGCAGCACACCCTCGCGCCGCACTTCCACTTCGGCGAGGAAGTCCACCAAGTCACGAAAGTCGCGAGCTTCTCGGCCCTCGCGGGGCTGATGCTGCATACGTTCGTCGATGGCGTCGCGATCGCGAGCGGGTTTGGGGTTAGCAGAGCGCTGGGACTCCTGGTGTTCTTCGCGATTCTCCTGCATAAGCTGCCCGAGGGTCTCGCGATCTCGAGCCTGTTCCTCGCGGCGGGCGAAAGCAGGGGGGCCGCATTGGCCGCCAGCGCCGCGTTGGCGGCCTCGAGTCTCGTCGGCGCGCTGGTCACCGAGCAGGTGCCCCTTCTCGGCCAGTACGGGCTGCCGCTCGCCGCGGGGGTGACTCTGTACGTCGGCGCGTCGAACCTCGTTCCCGAGTTTCAGGGGAAGCGCGGCTGGCGGCTCCCGATTAGCTTCTTCCTCGGCTGCGCCCTCTACTATTTCGCTCGACGCTTAGTGGGTGCCGGATGACGCCGGTTCAGCTTCCTCAGGACATCCTCGAAGCGAAGACTCGGCTCATTCTCCCGGGCACGTGCAGTCGCTAGATCCTCGGCATCTTCTTCGCTGATAGTTGCGCGTACGGAAGCCTTGATGAGTTTCTTGGAATCTGTCATAGGAGGTTTCGGAATTCGTCCACGGTCAGACCGGCATCGCGCACGATTCCGCCCATTGTAAAGGCGTTTACTGGATTTTGACGAGGGACGGTGAGGATTCGGAATCCGTCGGTCATCACTATGTGCTTGCCCTGCCGAACGATATAGAATCCCGCTCTTTTCAGGGCCCTGACGGCAAGAAGGTGATTGATACCTGGGACCTTTGCCACTCCAGGTTTCTAGACCGCGACATCCAGCTCGCGAACCTCACTATCCTTGAGCAGATGGTCACGGGCGCTCAGATACTCACGGATCGCATGCCCTGCGTTTACCAACGCTTCCTCCTCGGTCGCACCCTGCGTCCAACAGCCAGGAAGACCGGGGACAGAAACGCTCAATCCTTCTTCATCGCGGTGCAAGGCGATTTTGTAAATCATGCGTACCTCCTCCTCAAAGTTAGCTTCAGGGCGTCTGCGCGACTGACATCAAACGATTGCGCGCCGGTCGATTGCCACGCTGGTTCTGAACCGTAGGGCCAACTCGGACCCTTGCCGTAAATGGAGATTATCTACTCGCGCTGCCGGGAGAGGAAGACTGAGCTGGACGCCGGTAAACGCGGACAATATGTCGTTGAAGTCTGGATTCATCAGTGGAGCCGTTGAATGCCCACGCTTCTTGAGCCAGTTGCCACATTATGGCAAGACGCTCGGACGGCGTCATGAGCCGGTAGTCTTCATCGGGACGCATCTGGTGTAGATCGCCAACGCGAGCCGGCACCTTTGAATCGGACATGACTCAAATATACTATCCTCCTACCTCGCACCTACTACCTCGCATCCCGCACCTTTAGTTGCAGTTGACTCTCCTAAACGACGCCCGAGCCGCGTGATGCCCAAGAAGTTCCGCCG
>JBBQAV010000149.1:0-4714 GCA_038316775.1 Gemmatimonadales bacterium
GGATTCCGAAGCGATGCCATCGAATCGATCGTCGCCGGAAAAGCTCCATACGACACCTGAAATCCCGCGATCGCAGTGCCGTTGGTTGGAACGGACATCTGCGGATTTCCGCGCGACGGAGTGAGCGTGTCCTTTACCGGCTCCCACGTCCAGATCGACGGCTGCCGCTTGAAGTCGGTGAACCACTCGCACGCCGTGAGGAAAAGCAGTGGCGCCGCTAGAACCAGCGTGCGGATTCTAGCGCTCACGTCTCACCTCCACCGCTCCGTTCTCTCTCAGCAGCGCTTCGGCGGTCGCCGCCTGTTCCGGAGCACACTCGACCCAGACTCCATAGTCGCCGTGGCTGAAGCGCGGATCGTAGCCGACCATCATCGTGAGGCGGGGGATGCGGGAGTTGATGAGGAGGCCCACGACCGTCGAGAGCGCTCCGATGAGCACCATCATTTCGAAGCCGAAGATCGTGTACGGCACCCACGACGCAACCGGTTTCCCGCCGACCACCAGTGGCCAATAATCGGATGTCCAGATCGCGATCCAGTACCCGAACGTCGCGCCGAGCAGGCCACCTATCAACGTGAATCGTCGCACCGGGCTTGGCGGCGCCTCTATCGCATCCTCCAGCTCATGACGCGGCGTCGGGGTGTAGACACGGATCGCGCCGACACGCTTCTCCTTCAAGGCTTCGATAGCGCTGACCGCCGCGTCGAGCTCGTGGAATGCTCCGAGGACGCCGCGCATTACGCGTATTCTCCAGGAGTGTCCGGCTCGAACTCGAAGTGCCGGCCGGACGGATCGATTCCATGCTCGTGCGACTTCCTCAGCTTCGGCGGAATTATCTCCTTTACTTCCGCGATCGCGACCACCGGCAATTGCTTGATGAAGAGCAGGAACCACATAGAGAACCAGCCGAAGCTTCCGCAAAGAATCGCGTAGTCGACCCACGTGGGGCGATAGCTCGTCCACTGCCACGGCTCGAACTCATGCGAGAGCGATGGAACCACGATTACGAATCGCTCGAACCACATGCCGATGTTGATCGTGAACGAGAGGATGAACAACCACGCCGCGTTGCGCCGCAGCTTTTGAACGAACAGCGACAGCGGCAGGACCATGTTGCAGGTGTACAGGATCGCCGATGCCCACCACCATTGACCCCAGATGCGGTTGGCGAAGAAACTCTGCTCCGCTTCGTTACCACTGAACCATGCCACGAACCACTCGCTCATATATGCGCAGCCGACAACGAGCGAAGTAAAGAGCGCCAGCTTCGCGGCCGCATCGAGATGATTGATCGTCACATAGTGCCTGAGCCCGAACCATTTCCTGAGCGGAATGATGATTGTGAACACCATCCCCATTCCGGAAAAGATCGCGCCGGCGACGAAGTACGGCGGGAAGATCGTGGTGTGCCACCCGGGGGTGAGCGCCATCGCGAAGTCGAAGGACACGACCGAGTGCACCGAGAGCACGAGCGGCGTCGAAAAAGCGGCGAGGAACAGATACGCTCTCGCGAAGTGCCGCCACTCGCGATCGGTGTTCCGCCAGCCGAGCGAGAGCACCGAATAGATCCGTTTCCGGATTGGACTGATGTTCTCTCTATCCCGCAGGACCGCGATATCGGGGATGAGTCCGATGAAAAGGAACGTGCTCGACACCGTGAAGTAGGTGAGGATCGCGAACACGTCCCAGATGAGCGGGCTCTTGAACTGCGGCCAGATGTAGCGCCAGTTCGGATACGGAATAAGCCAGAAGAACTTCCACGGACGGCCAAGGTGAAGAATGGGGAACAGCCCCGCCGTCATGACCGCGAACACGGTCATCGCCTCCGCGCACCGATAAATCGTTGTGCGGAATCCCGCACGGAACAGGTAAAGGATCGCCGAGATCAGAGTGCCGGCGTGACCAATACCGATCCAGAAGACGAAAGTGATGATGTACACACCCCACATCACCGGCGGGTTGTATCCCGCGACGCCGAGCCCGCTGTAGATCTGGTACATCCAGGCCCCGATGCCGACGAGCAGGAAAAACACCGCGACGCCGAGCCCCAGAAACCAGGCGACGGTGGGGTGCAGCGTGCCGGCGATCTCTCTATCGACCTGCTCGTAGTCCTTTACGGCGGGCAGTTGGACACCGGCCGTCGCGATGTTCGGACGGCGAGGCTCGTCGCGCGCGGGCACTGGCTGAGTGAGCGTGGCCATCGCTATGCCGCTCCCGGCGACGGATGACTGACCTTCTTCAGATAAACGACGGCCGTAAACGTGTTTAGCTCCTCGAATACGTGATACGCCCGCGCATCCTTCGCGAGCTGCGTGACGCTCCAGCTCTCGTCGGCCGCGTCACCGAACGTGATCGCGCGCGACGGACACGAAGCCGCGCAGGCCGTCGTGAACTCGTCGGCCTTGAGCGGGCGCTTCTCAGCAGTCGCGCGATTCTCCGCCTCACGAATTCTCTGCACGCAGAACGTGCACTTCTCCATCACGCCCTTGCCGCGCACGGTCACGTCCGGATTCAGTTGCCAGTTCAGCGGCTCCGGGAACGCGTACTGCGGCCGAGCGGGCTCTCCGTAACCGAACCAGTTGAAATACCGGACCTTATACGGACAGTTGTTCGAGCAGTATCTCGTTCCGACGCAACGATTGTAGACCTGCACGTTCAGACCATCGGGCGAGTGATAGGTCGCATAAACGGGACAGACGGGCTCGCATGGCGCGTTGCCGCAGTGCTGGCACATCATCGGCACGAAGCGGGTATCGAAATCAGCGCCGCCGTCTTCCCCGCCCTCGAAGTAGCGCTCGATCCGGATCCACGCCATCTCGCGGCTGCGCAGAATGTTCGCGCCGAAACCAGTCCGGTCGGGAAGCACCTGAGCGACCTGCCAGTCCGCGCCGACCGTCGGGATATTGTTCTCGGCGTAGCACGCGCTCACGCACGCTCCGCATCCGGTGCAGCGCGCGAGGTCGACCGTCATCGCCCAACGGCGCTTGGCCATGCCGCTCCAGTGATTCGGATCGTACATGCCCTTGTCCTTGGACTGCTGACTCCCCTGCTCGCCCTGAGCGTCGTTCGCGACCGGAGAACGCAAACCGGGAAGGAATTCGTGGGAGGCGTCGCCCGCCATCTCTTCGCCGTGCTCCGCTCCGCCCTCGGCGTGTTCGCCTTGCGTTCTGAACTCGGCGACCGCAATCGCCTGACCGATGCCCCGCCCGTGCTGGCGAGAAGATCCTTCTGTGGTAACTATTTGTACGTGTCCGCCCGCCTTGGTGACGTTCGCTTTCGTCGAAACGTATGCGACTCCACCGGCTCGATTCTCCACGGCCGGAAGAATCTCGAGCGGATTGAATCCTGATTTCGCGTATCTCCCGGCGTTCGTCTGCCCTCTCCCGGTGGCGATAGCGACAGTATCCCGCTGCGTCCCGAGGTATCGAAGCACCGGAAGGGTGAGACTGCCCGCGGTCGTCTGGACGGTGACGAGGTCGCCATTCGCCAGTCCCATCTTTTCAGCGGTCACCGGATTCATCTCGGCCACCGTCTGCCAGCAGATCTTCGTGACGGGATCAGGAATCTCCTGGAGCCACGGCTTGTTCGCACCGCGTCCGTCCCCGAGGAATGGATGCTGATAGACAACGAGGTACATGTTGCCGCTCGATTGCTCGATTGGCGGCGCGGCGCGTACAGCTGGAACGGGACGCGCAGTCGTCGGCTCTCCGAGCGATCCTGAAGCGATTCCACGCGGGAGCGCCGCGGCAAGCGCTGTCGCACCGCCCGGGAAGCGACTGATCAGCCAAGTGCGATAGTCAGCCACCGGATATCGTGCAGCGCTGCCCGGGTCCTTTTTCGCGACCGCAATCAAGACGTCCGAAGTTGCGCGGGTGTCAAAGACCGGATCCATCGTCGGCTGCTGAAGCGAGATCGTGCCGCGCACTGGCTCCGCATCTCCCCACTGCTCGAGCGAGTGGTGATCGGGCAGTATCAGGTTCGCGTGCGCTGTGGTCTCGTCTGGGTAACTGGAGAAGCTGATCTTGAACGGCACTTTCGCCATCGCGACCGCAAAGCCGGCGGATTTCGGAAGAGTGAACGCCGGGTTGGCGCCGCGCACCATCAGCAGCGAGACACCGCCCGAATTCATCCGATCGGCGAGTGAACGCAGCTCCGCGGGCGACGCCATCCGGTCGAAGCCGAGATAGCCTTCGTTCGGCTTGATGGTGACGCCGACGTTGCCTCGCGACTGGTTGAGCGCATTCGCTGCCAACGCCATTTCGAGTCCGTCTACTCCACCACCGCCAGCGAGGACCATGCTCGGTGTAGTCGCGGCGAATTCTTTGCCGAACGCGTCGAGCACCGACGTGCTCACTCCGGTTGCCTGAGCGACGGCCTCGATGGGGAGCTGACCCGCGAGCATGCGCACGATCGCCATCTCGGTGCCCGGCCTGCAATCGATCCACTGGTCTGCGTTGAGACCGGTGAGTGAGCGCCGCGGTCCAACATAAATAAGCCGCGGAGCTTTCTCTCGATTGGCACGGGCGTCCGCAAAATCCAGCTGCTGTGGTACGCTGGCGCCCCACCCGTCCAGGAAATCCGCCCCGATCGAAACGATGAGACGGGCCGCGCCAAAATCGAGCTTTGGCCAGGCCACGCCATAGCTTTGCCTGTTCGCGGTGATCGCGGCGTGATCCGCACCGGCGTCATAGCTGAGATGCGCGGGCATGCCGAG
>JBBQAV010000150.1:0-4567 GCA_038316775.1 Gemmatimonadales bacterium
AACGTCTATGTCGACGATCAGGTTTTCGGAACGATCTCGATATTGCGCAGTATTCCAGCTTCCGACGTCTCGTCGATCCGACTTTATAGGTCTTCTGAAGCGATGACCCATTTCGGCACCGGGAACGCAGGCGGCGTCATCGCGATCAGCACGCGACACTAATAGCTGATGCCACCGACCGGGGACCCTTGGGCCGACCTCCTCCGTCGTCTACTGCTGTATAGCCGGCGCTGAAGCCGTCTCCGCTTTCGGAAACAGTGACGGGCCTTTATCCACTTTCCATCCCGTCGGATCGAGCTTGTCGACCCGGTCGAATCTCAGGTCGCCAGGAGACCCAGGCGCGCCGAGCGATTTCCAGAGCTCCGCGGACTTGGTAGGCATGAAGGGGAATAAATAGACGCCCTGACGAACGAGCTGTCTGATCAGACTGGCAAGCGTGCTCTCGAGCGCACCGCGGCTCGCTGGATCCTTCGCGAGCTTCCATGGAGCCTGGCGGTCAACGTACTCGTTCGCGCGGGCGACGGTCTGCCACACCGCCTTGAGGGCGTCGTGGAGCATGAATCCTCTCGGCCCCATCGATGCATGGTACGCCTCGAGATCCTTTGCATCCGCCTCATCGATCTCATTGCGTGCACCGGCGGGCACGACACCGCCACAGTACCGCTCGACCATCGAGATCACGCGACTCGCCAGGTTTCCAAAGGAGTTGGCGAGATCCGCGTTGTACCTCTCCTCGAATCTCTCCCAGGAAAAGCTTCCGTCGCCGTCGAACGGCACTTCCCGAAGGAGGAAATACCTGAAGGCGTCCGGGCCGAACCGCGCGATGGAATCCCGCAGATTGAGATTGCCGCCCGCTGACTTGCTCACGCGCGTTCCGCCGACGAGCACGAAGCCGTGAACCCAGATGCGCTTCGGAACCTCGAGTCCAGCCGCCATCAACATCGCCGGCCAGATCAGCGCGTGAAAGCGGGTGATGTCCTTGCCGATCAGATGGAGATCGGCGGGCCACAACCTCTCGAAATCCGGGTTTGGAAAACCAGTCGCTGTCAGATAATTCGGAAGCGCGTCGAACCACACATAGGTCGTCTGCAGGTCGCCGGCGCTGCCTTTGCGCGGGAAGGGAACTCCCCAGGAGAAGCGGCTGCGGCTGGCCGAGACGTCCTCCAGCCCTGACTCGATCAACGAGAGAATTTCGTTGCGACGCGACTTGGGCTGAAGAAAGCCTTCGCTCTCGATCAGCTTCTTCAGCCGGTCCGAGTACGCGCTCAGGCGGAAAAACCAGTTCTTCTCCTCGACCCACTCGAGCGTGCGTGTGGGATGCAGAATGCACTTCCCGTCGACGATCTCGTTGTCCCGCTTGAACGATTCGCAGCCGACGCAGTACCAGCCCGCGTACGACTTCTCGTAGAAGTCGTTAGGCGAGTTCTCGAATATCTGCTCGATCAACGTCCTCACGCCGGCTTTGTGCGCCGGATCGGTGGTGCGGATGAACTGATCGTACGAGATGCCGAGCAGGCGCCAGATTTCCTGCGTGCTCTCGGCGACCGCGTCCACCAGCTCCTGGGGCGAGACTTTTCGCTCCGCCGCCGTCTGCGCCACCTTCTGGCCGTGCTCGTCCATTCCGACAAGGAAATGGACTTCGTCGCCCATCAGGCGGTGGTAGCGGGCGATAGCGTCGGCGCCGATTTTTTCATAGGCGTGACCCTGGTGCGGATCAGCGGTAGCGTAATCGATTGCCGTGGTGAGAAAGTACTTGGCCAACTATTGACCGCCGGCTGAATTCGGATCGTCGCCACCGCGCCCGCGACGGCCGCCGCGTCTGCCGCGACGGCGCTTCCCGGAGCTGTCAGCATCCCGAGGCGTGCTTTCGCCCGAATCACCGTTGCCCTTCGTAGCCGGCTCGGAGGCTACGTTCGCTCTTGGCACGAAGACTGGATGCTCCGCCGTGTACAGCAGATCGGGCGAGATCTCGTCGGGCTGGATTCCCTCTGCCAAGACGTCTTCCTCCTCACCGTTTACGACGAGGGCCACGGCGCCGGCAAGCTGCTCGGTCTCCTGCCTGAATTCCACGAGCGGGAGAATGCGCATTTCTCCCTCGACGCCGCGCAGCGTGATGCGCTCCCGGAAGATATCCACGCTCACGACCTTCTCCTCGCCGAGCGACGTCGCAACGATCTTGCCCTCCTTGGGGAAGCGCTTGCGGCTGTGGACATAGAATTCGTGCTCGTACCGGAGGCAGCACATCAGGCGTCCGCACGCTCCGGAGATCTGGGATGGATTGAGGGATAGCCGCTGATCCTTCGCGACACCGAGGTTCACTGGTCTCAGCTCGGGCAACCACGACGCGGAGCAATACTGCCGGCCGCAGCGGCCGATGCCATCCAGACGCTTCGCTTCGTCACGGACGCCGATCTGCTTCAGCTCGATACGCGTGCGGAAGAGAGACGCGAGATCGCGCACGAGATTCCGGAAATCAACGCGCTTATCCGCGGTGAAATAGAGAGTCAGCTTTTTCCGGTCCCACTGCCATTCAGCGTCCGACAGCTTCATGCCGAGGTTGTTCGCGCGGACGCGCTCCATCGCCTTTTGACGGGCGTCTTCATTCAGCCTATCGAGGTCCCTGGACAGTCCACGATCCTTTTCGCTGGCAAGACGGAGCGCTTTGCGTTCCGGGAGGGAAGTGCCGCAGCCGTGCGAGCAGCCGCCATTTCTTTTCTGCGCCAGCTCTCCGAGGGCGTGGATGTAGCCGAGGTCTTCTCCGCGATCGACATCTACGATCACCGCCGCGTTGAGCGGCGGC
The DNA here is from genome assembly GCA_038316775.1 of Gemmatimonadales bacterium. Lineage (GTDB taxonomy): Bacteria > Gemmatimonadota > Gemmatimonadetes > Gemmatimonadales > Gemmatimonadaceae > UBA4720. The sequence continues at coordinate 2,801 of JBBQAV010000150.1, forward strand.
GGATCGGGATAATCCCAGAGAAAGAACTCCTTACGGTTGCCTTTGAAGGCGACTTCGACGAGATGCGCCACCCGCTACTCCGTCCACGCGCCGAGACGGAGAAACTTCTGCCTCCGGCGACGCACCAGCTTCTCGGGGCGCATTTTGCGGAGCTCCTCCAAGTGGGGAAGAACCGCTGCCTGGAGGGATTTGGCCGCCGCCTCGTGATCCGCGTGCGCTCCGCCACTAGGCTCGGGAACTACTTCGTCGATCACCTTCAGCTCGAGCAGCTCGGGCGCAGTGATACGGAGCGCCGTTGCGGCCTTTTCGCGCATCTCGGGACTCTTAGCATCCTTCCAGAGAATCGCCGCGCAGCCCTCGACGGATATTACGGAATAGACCGCGTTCTCCATCATCAGCACACGGTCAGCGACGCCAAGCGCGAGCGCGCCACCCGATCCGCCCTCACCAATCACGGTCGCGATGATCGGAACGGTGAGCTGGCTCATCTCGTAAAGATTGCGCGCGATCGCTTCCGACTGTCCACGCTCTTCGGCGCCCAGACCGGCCCACGCGCCCTGGGTATCAATGAAGGTCAGAACCGGAACGTGGAATTTCTCGGCGAGCTTCATCAGGCGCAGCGCTTTGCGATAGCCCTCGGGATGCGGCATTCCAAAGTTGCGCTTGAGCTGCTCTTTGGTGTCGCGCCCCCGCTGGTGGCCGATGACCATCACGGTGTCGTCGTCGAGACGGGCCCACCCTCCGATGATCGCGGCGTCGTCGCGGAAGGCGCGATCGCCGTGGAGCTCGATGAAATCGGTGAACGCCAGCCTGATGTAGTCGGCGGTGAACGGACGCCGCGGATTGCGAGCGACCTGCACTCGCTGGAACGGCGTGAGGTTTCTGTAGACCTCCTGTCGGAGGTCCGACAACTTCCGCTCGAGGGGCTCGATCGCCTCGGCTACACTGAGCTGACTGTCGCCCGCTGTCTTCTTGATCTCGTCGATCTGCCGTTCCAGCTCGGCGATCGGCTTTTCGAATTCAAGCTGTGTTGCTGATGCCACCGGTCAGCTCCCCCGTTGAAGTCGAACGGAAGACTCGCCCAGAATATTACGCAGCGCGTTCAGTGCCGCGCCATCCGCCGCCAATGTAAGCGACCTCGAGCGGAGCCGCGCCTGCGAGCCCGTACCGTCGCTCCATCGGAACTCCAGTGGCGCCGAGCCAGGGTAGGTCTCGGCGATTGCGCGCACGTCCGACATCACATCGCCCGAGTATCCGCCCTTCGCCAGATCGATCGCAACGGTCACCTGTCCATTAGTACGCATTTCCGCCAGCTTCGTTGCCGACTCGACGATGAAGGCAGGGTTGTCGCCTCCCTCATCGCGGCGCGAGTACGCGCCCTTGAGGAGCATCGGTATGTCGCTGCGGATCTGATCGTCGAGCGACGCCCACTTCTCGGGGAAGATCAGCACTTCGGCCGAGCCGGAGAAGTCCTCGATCGTCAACCGGGCGAATTCGGAGCCCGACTTCTTGCTGACCTGTCGCTTGATGCTCGTGACGACCACGGCGAGCGCCATCGGCTCCGGACGCCACTTACCGAGATCGGCAACCGAATGCGTCGAGAAAATCTCCGCTTCGGCGCGAAACCGCTCGAGCGGGTGACCGGAGATGTAGAATCCGAGAATTTCCTTTTCTTTCGCCAGACGCTCGGATTCCGTCCATGTCGGGACGTTCGGCAGGGTGTGATTCGTCTCGGCCTCGTGTGTTTCGCCCGCCGGCTGGGCGAAG
>JBBQAV010000151.1:0-4345 GCA_038316775.1 Gemmatimonadales bacterium
GCTCATCAATCTTCTCGACCGAGTGCGCGCGGCAAACTATTAGCAAGTAGCCGGACGCGCTTGACGGGACGCTCCGGTCTAGGCGGGTGCGGGCTGCGGGCAGCGATCAGCGGGCAGCGGGCAGCCGGTAGTTTTCTGTCGTGTTGTCACTCAGCCACCCACGAGACGCAGGTTTAGCGGATCGTCCCAATCCTCCGCCCCGCTTCTTCAACCGCCTGGTACAGCTGATCGAACGACTCGGTCACGAACAGTACATCCTGAAAGTGATCGATCTCGAACGCCTGATTGAACACGGCGTCGAGTGAGAACGGCCGCCGATCGCAATTGGGGCCGAGGGCGTTGGCGGCGTCGCCGTGAGAGGAGATGAGGCCCGAGCCGTAGACCTTGATCTGCCCGTCTTCGCGGATGAGCCCGAACTCCACTGTGAACCAGAACAGGCGCGCCATCCGCATCGTGTCCTCCTCATTCTCGGCACCGGCGGCCACCTGGCCGTAGTGTTGGAGAAAATCGGCGAACACCGGATCGGCGTGCAGCGGCACGTGGCCAAAGACATCGTGGAAGATGTCCGGCTCCGGGAGATAGTCGAGCTGCTCGCGCTTCCTGATCGTGATGGTCGTTGGAAATTTGCGCAGCGACAGACACTGGAAGAACGTCTTTGCCGGGATGTAGCCCGAAACGGGGACCGCTTCCCACCCCGTCGGCGGGGCCAGCCGGCGGTTTACCTCCGCCAGATCGGGAACGGTCTCTTTCTTCAGCCCGATCGTGTCGGCACCCTTGAGGAAGATCTTGCTGCCGTTCTTCCTCAGCTCCTTCATCCGCCGCTCGTAGAGCAGGCCCCACACATCGTGGTCATCTGCCGTGTACGCCTTCCAGTCCTGCTTGATGAAGACGGACGGGTCTTCTACGAGGTCGTAAAGTGCCGCGGTCGATTGCTGCAAGGTGAGCTCCGGGATGCGAGACGAAGACGCATCCTCAAAGTTAACTGGCGATATTGGGCGTTGAAAGCTTGGCCCCGCCGGCGCGTTTGCGCAGCGGAAGGGTGAGCGTGAACACCGAGCCGACGCGGACGCCGCTCGACGCGTGGATGTCGCCCCCCATCGCTCGCGCCAGGTCGCGGCTGATCGCCAATCCGAGTCCCGTTCCACCCGTCGGAATCGACCCCGGTGAGCGCAGTTGAACGAAGGGCTCGAAGATCTGCTCGATCTTGTCGTCGGGAATGCCGGGGCCGGTATCGCGCACGCGAACGAGGAGCGTCTCGTCCTCGATTCTCCAGTCGAGATCCACTTCCCCGCCCGCGGGCGTGAATTTCATCGCATTGGCGAGGAGATTCACCATGATCTGCTGCACCTTCTCGCGGTCGGCGAACACGCTGAGCGAGCTGTCCCCAGCGTGGTGGGTGTAGGTGATCTTCTTCTTGGCGATTTGGGGGGCAACCAGCGCCTCCGCTCCGACAAGCGTCTCCTCGATGGGAATCTCGGCCATCGACAGCTCGATGGGGCCGCCTTCCAGCTTAGCGAAATCCAGGATCATGTTGACGAGCGTCATCAGGTGATCCTGCGCCTGGTGGATCCGCTCGACATCGCGCCGCTGTTCGTTGGTGAGGCCGCCGTGAATGTTCTGCTGCAGGATCTCCAGGTATCCGGAAACGGCGTGCAGCGGAGTCCGGAACTCGTGGCTCAGGCGCGCAAACAGCTCTGACTTGATTCGGTTCGCGGATTCGGCCTCCTTGCGAGCGGCCTGCTCTCCCTCGAGCGCCAGCTCCAGCTCCCGCGTGCGTTGTGCAACGCGCGCGTTGAGCGACCGGTTGACCGCCTGCATGCTCTCTTCCACCTGGCGCTGCAGGCTCATATCACGCAGCAGCCAGCACAGGGAGATGTGACCATCGTCGCGCGTCTCGAGAGTGGCGACGGTGGCTTCGAGCGGAATGCTGCGTCCGTCGCCTCCAATCATCTCCAGCATCCATTTGTCGACTCCGCTTGCTTGCGCGAGCACGGACATGTGAGTTCGGAAATCGGTTCGACTCTGCGGGTCGACAAAGGCACCGAAGAGTTTCCCCTGAAGTGCTTTGCCCGGCATTCCGAGCAAATGGGCAGCTACGGCATTCGCCTCTTCGATCACTCCCTGCTCGTCGGTGACGAGATACGGGTCCGGTGCAGAATCGAACAGCGTGCGATAGCGGTTGCGCTGGATCTCCAGCTCGCGCTGTGCTTCTATAAGGGTTTCCTGCTGCGCGCGCAGCTCCTCTTCCGCGAGGCTCAGCTCCTCGAACGCGGAAAGCAGCTGATCGTGGCTTCCCAACGCGTGCGATCGAGACCCATCGTACTGCGCTCCACGTGTGTGCGAAACGTCGAGAGCGTGCGGGTACTGGTCCATGTCAGACTTCCCTGGGACGGATTCTGTCAAGCTCGAGGCCCGTGAACGTGAGTGCCTGCACCGGCAAACGCATTGGTAAACAGATGCTTCTGAGGCACATTCACACTAAGGCACAAACAGGATTTGGCAATAGCGAACTGCGCGTTTCCGAGTAAACTCTGCCCAACTACGCGCGAACAACGAATTCTGTTCCATGTTTACGCGCTTGTTACGCAGTCCAACCCGTCACGGGCTCGAAAAATGTCTATCCGGTGGTTGAGAATTCTGTTCGCGCTTCCACTCGCTGCCGCGGCCCAAGGTTCGCAGCAGCCGCCGGCTGCCCGGACGTACGTGATCCGCGCGGCGCACATGATCGACGGTCGGTCTGACGTCGTACAGAACGATGTCACGGTCGTCGTCGAGGACGATCACATCGTTGCCGCCGGCCCCCGTGCGCAGATCGCGTCGCGAATTCCGAGCGGAGCGCAGGTCATCGACCTGGGAGGTGCCACGATTCTTCCCGGTCTCGTCGACAATCACACGCACGTGCTGTTGCAAGGCGACATCACGAGCGCGGACTACGACGATCAGCTCCTCAGGGAAAGCATTCCCTACCGCGCGATTCGCGCGACGGCCGCCGTGCGCGTGGCTCTCATGAACGGCTTCACGGCGATTCGAGATCTCGAGACCGAAGGCGCGATGTACGCGGACGTCGACGTGAAGACAGCCATCGCGCGCGGAGTCATTCCGGGACCGCGAATGTTCGTCTCAACCCGCGCGCTGTCCACCACGGGCACGTATCCGCTACTCGGCTACTCATGGGAGCTCAAGCTGCCGGAGGGAGTGCAGATCGTCGACGGCCCGGAAGAAGCCCGCAAAGCCGTGCGCGAGGAAGCGAAGTACGGAGCGGACTGGATCAAATTCTACGCGGACAGGAGGTATTACCTGGGCTCTGACGGCCGCCTCCGCTCCTGGGTGAATTTCACGGACGAAGAGCTGAAGATGATCGTGAGCGAAGCGCATCGACTGGGAAAGAAGGTTGCGGCGCACGCGATCGGTTGGGATGGAATCGACGCCGCGCTGCGAGCAGGCGTCAACAGCATCGAGCACGGCGACGGCCTGACGGACGACTTGCTCGACCGGATGGTGGCGCAGAAGGTGTACTGGTGTCCGACGATTTTCGTCGGCGTGTACGTCGCGCCCGGCCGTGGAGGGATCTGGCCCAAAATGGTCGATCTCGAGCGGATCGCGTTCGGCAAGGCGCTCAAGAAGGGCGTGATGATCAGTTACGGCACCGATGCCGGCGGTTACGCCTGGACGGAGAACCAGGCGCAGGAGTTCGCGTACATGGTGCGGTACGGCATGTCCTCGATGGCGGCGATCAAGTCCGCGACATCGGTCGCCGCGGAGCTACTTGGCCAAAGCGACAACTTCGGTACGATCGAGGCCGGTAAGCTCGCCGACATCGTCGCCGTGAAGGGCGATCCCATCGCCGACATCAGCGAGCTCACTCGGGTGAGCTTTGTAATGAAAGGGGGGGTCGTTTACAAGCAATGAACGGACACCTGGTATCTACGCTTCTGACGCCTCCCGCCGCGTTCTGTTGTAGGACCCCGTTCTGGTTAGGGATCATTGGGGATCCCGCGGCCCCCCGTATTCCTCGTCTTCATCGGGCGGCAAAGGCTCGCTATTGACGATCTCGCCGACCCGCTCGACGTGAACCACCTGGCGCATTATCTGTCCGCCGGCATTGATGGTCACCATGTAGTCGCCGGGCTCTACGAGATTTCCCTGACGCCCGCCCCCGAATCCGCCGCCGCCGCCTCCTCCTCCTCCGCCGGCTGGCGCAGCGCCGCCGACAGGTCCTTCGGCCGGACGTAGATTGAGCTCCCCCTGGCCACCGCCGCCCTGTCCTCGACGACCGCCCGCACGAGGAGCGCCGCCGGTCGTGTCAGCCCCTCTCGCTTCGCGCACCGAATCCTCGCGCTGCCGT
>JBBQAV010000152.1:0-4171 GCA_038316775.1 Gemmatimonadales bacterium
AATTGTCGACGCCGTCCGCGCCACGTCCTACTCGACGGAGATCATATGCGTCGATGACTGCTCGACCGACGGCACCCGGGGCATCCTCGAGCGGCTCCTGCGCGACGGAAAAATCAGTCAGGCCATCTATCAGAAACAGAATCGCGGGAAAGGCGCCGCGGTTCGAGCGGCCATCGCCGCGAGTCATGGCGACGTCGTGATCGTCCAGGACGCAGATCTGGAGTACACGCCCTCGGACTGGCCAGTGTTGTTCGAGCCACTGATGCAGGGGCGCGCCGATGCGGTGTTCGGCTCGCGATTCCTTGGCGGCACCCACCGAGTGCTCTACTACTGGCACGCCGTCGGAAATGGAATCCTCACGACGCTCAGCAACATGTTCAGCAATCTCAATCTCACCGACATGGAGTGCTGCTACAAAGCCGTGCGCGGTGATCTGGCGCGCTCGCTGAATCTCAAATCCGATCGCTTTGGCTTCGAGCCCGAAATCACGGCGCGTCTGGCGCACGCGAATGCGCGGATCTTCGAGGTCCCGGTGGCCTACTCGGGCAGAACGTACTTGGAGGGGAAGAAGATCACCTGGCGCGATGGGGCAGCAGCGCTATTCCACATCCTGCGCTACAACCTGTTTCCCTAACCGTTCGGCCAGAGTAGCCTGATGCCGGTATCGTAAGGAACGAGTCTGGGCGGACCTTCCTTTTCCTGACGCAGCAGCATCATCGGCACCCGCCCGGGATAGCGGGCAATCAGCTTGGAGTTCTCCTCAGGGCCCAGATCCCTCACGATCATCGCGCCGTTTCCGCCGAGTCCCGGCAAATCGCCCTGCCACACGAGGGGCGCGATGTCGATGATCCCCAGCGTGTCCGACGCCACCTGTCTCAGGCAAGCCCGGGTTAGCGGCGTGCCCTGATTGTACCGGATCTCGTCACCACGGGCGATTTCGATCTTCTGCGTCCTGTTCGAGCCCGCGAAGTCGAAGTTGAGTGTTGGGTGGTCGCCGCCAGCGCCGCCGCCGGCGGGCCTTGTCGCGTACCAGTTCGCGAAGGAGTGAACTTCGCAGGTGGGGTTGAGCGCGAGCGCCGCCTCCAACGAGTCGGTTCGCAATCCGTGCGCGGAAAGTCGCATTGCTATCCTCGTCGGCCAGCCGCTGTGAACGAACACGAGCGACGAAGCCGGCGTCGTGGGAACCGTCATCCTCGAGCTGGCCATCCACGTCCCGCCATAACGCGCAAGACGCTGTGGACCGAGGTAGAAGACTCCGGCCAGCCATGCGAGTACGAGGGTGACGGCGACGGCCACGCGCGGCGAGTAGTTCCCGAAGTTGCGCTCCGTTGGAATTCGCCGGACGAGCCCCACGGCTGCAACCGCTGTCAGCAACGCCCAGGCTGGCGCCCATTCATTCAGCATGCGCGGCCCCATGAAAATCCCGTGGTGCCAGTAAAGCGCATTTGCGACGATCGGAAGGAGCGCCCAAAAAGCCACAATCCGGGCTCCCGGCGAAAGCTTCCGCGCGAAGACCAGAAAGAGTGCAACCACGCCAACTATCGGAATCGGCGTTTCGAGCAGGTACATGCTCAAGGTGACCAGATCGGACGAGGTGTAGCCCAGCGCCTGAAGCGGACCGTACATGTGGCCGCTCGGATCCCGATGAAAGCCGGGAGCGACCAGGGGTCCAGCCGCAGCTGCGTATCCGAAGCGGAATGCGCTTCCAAAGAAATCGCGGTTGTAGATCGCAATCGCCGCAAAAAAGGGGGCGATTCCAACGATGGCTCCCAGCGTCAGACGGATCGTTCGACCAATCCGAGCGCCACGTCCCATCGATGGGTTCGTCAGCCACACGACAGCGACGACGATCGCGGCAACGACAGCAGTCAGGGGACGGATGGAAAACACAACTCCCACCGCCGCCCCAGCGAGCGCTGCCCACAATACGCTGCCAGTATCGCGACTTCTCGCCGCTGCATAGACCGCGACCGAGATGAATGCTGCCGCTCCAATGTGATTCATGAAAGCGCCCGACAGGCCCAGCATGAAGGGGCTGAGCGCGAGCACCAGAGCGCCCAGGCGGGCGACGATCCTGTCGTCGGGAAAGAGTCGTTCCGCGGCGAGTGCCGTGAAGAAGACCGTGACAGCAACCAGCACTGGCCCAACCAATTGCGGCATTCCCAATCGTAGGCCCAGGGCGAGCAGAACGACGAAGCCAGGCGGATACTGGGACACCCAGCCGTTTTGTGTCGCAATCGAATTCGGGAGGTGCCAGAACTCGGACAGCGCGTCCACCGGACCGCCCATGTGTCCCGCCGCAACGAATCTCGCGTGTGCCAACTGAACCATCGCGTCGATCAGATTCGGCTTGCCATCCAGCACCGTGACGCTGAACACATAACACAGGAGCGCCGATAGAACCGCCAGCGATCCCGCAAACGATGACGTTGCAATCCCTTCCAGCATCGCGCCGATCCTTGCGAAGGCCCTGTCGAGAGCGGCAGCGTCGATGACTCTGCTCGCAAGGATCCCAATGGTCAGAGTGATCAGCGTGCCGAGCAGAAAGAGCGTGCGCGAGACGTCAGCGGCATCAATTACATCAGAGGCAATTCGGTCGGAATCCGCAGTGGCGACCAGCCGGTAAACCGGCACCAATATCAGCAGCAACAACAAAACGCCGACGATGCGAAAAACGAGGGTGGTCATTCTGCCCCCCGATTCCTTTTCGCTCTTCTTCAAGCTGTCGGTCATCTCTGAGTGGTGACGGGTGGCGTCATCAGCGTTTGCGAGCGATCGCGAGCAGACTCTGTCCGATCGGCGGGCGAACCAGCGATTCGATGCGGCGTAGCCACGGAATCACGAAGCGGTCATAGAAACGCACCTGGCCTTGTTTCAGGGTGGTTCTGCGGAGAATGCGACCCGCGACGAACCAGGCTGCCACTCCGACCATGTTGAGGTAATGGAGAGCTTCAATTTCGAATCCGGCCTCGAGCAATGATCTTTCGAGTCCGGATCGAGTGTAGCGCCGATAGTGATCGAACTCCCTGTCGAGTGACCCGTAGATCGCCGGCACCGCGGGAACGAGCAGCAACAAGGCGCCGTTGCTCGTCAGCGTCTGGTGTGCGGCCCGGAGAAAGTCAGCGTCCCGCTCGACATGCTCCATAACGTTAACCGCGATCACCGTATCCGCGGTTGTCGTGTCGCGAATGTCTTCGAGGTACCCGTGGTGAATCGTGACGCGATCGTCGGCTTCAAACCTTTTGCGCAGCGCCGGAATGTTGTTTCCAGCAGGTTCAATCAACAGCATCTGGCGGGGAGAAGCGCGGCGCAGCACGAGGTCGGCCACAGTCCCAATGCCTGCGCCCGCTTCGACGATTCGCTCGCCGAGTGCTCCAGCGAAGGAATCGATGATCCAGTCGTAATAGTTGGCTGCCTCGGCGACCGCATCGAGCTCGGTGCCGGAATATGAAAACTCGGAGATGACCCCGTCGCTGTTGGTGGAGACTCGGCGAATTTAGCACGTTGATAGCGCTTGGAGCCATCCTGGCGCGGTTCCGCCCGGAGCTACCTCCACGCACGCAGGTTAGTGCCATCCAGAGGCGATCGGCGTATTTCGAGCTCTGAATTGCCGCAGGTTGCGGCACCTGTCGCAATCTGCGGCGAAAAGCTCCTTAGCGATTGCTTGTTACCACTTTGGTAACCCGTTGCTGAGTAGCGAGTTATGAAGTGAACGCCGCTTATGGATTGACCGTTGCCACTATGGCGGGTTGCACTGTTGAACGGCGCCGCGTCCTTGGTATAAGCAGGGCGCTCAAGGCTTAGAAAGCCGGCGGCGATTCACTAACGCTTCAGGGAGTCTTAAATGAGCAACAAAAAGGGTTTTACCCTTATCGAGCTTCTGATCGTGGTCGTCATCATCGGCATTCTTGCCGCGATCGCGATTCCGAAGTTTGCGAATACGAAGGACAAGGCCTATGTCGCAGCGATGAAGTCTGACCTTCGCAACATGGCGACCTACGAAGAGCAGTACGCCGCGGACAACGCTGGTGCATACTTCGGTGGAACCGCGACGTCAGCGGCTCCTCTTCAGGGCTTCAGCCCGTCGCAGAACGTCACGGTTGTCATCGTGGACGCAGCAGGCCCGCCGCCTTCGTGGAGCGGAACCGCTACGCACTCGCAGTCAGCCAAG
>JBBQAV010000153.1:0-3805 GCA_038316775.1 Gemmatimonadales bacterium
GCCGGGTGGCGCCTCCTGTTCGATGGAAAAACCTTCGACGGCTGGCGCGGACTCGGCTACGACACCGTCCCGGCTGCGCACTGGAAGATCGAGAACGGGACGATCCGGAAGCTCGCCGACGTCGACGTTCCGCGAATGCCGGACGGACAGCCGGCTGCCGGCGGCGATCTCATGACACGTGACACCTTCCGCGACTTCGAGTTGGCTTGGGAGTGGAAGATCAGCCGAGCGGGGAACAGCGGGGTGAAATACAACGTGTCGGAGGAGATCTCGATGGCCAACGCACCCAGCCACGCCGCGCTGGGCTTCGAGTATCAGATGCTCGACGACAGTCTCCACGAAGACAACAAGGTCCCGTCGCACCGGGCCGGCGCGCTCTACGACCTCATCGCGCCGAACGCGAGCAAGAACCTAAAGCCCGTCGGCGCGTGGAATAACTCGCGGGTCATACTTCGCGGGAATCACGGGGAGCATTGGTTGAACGGATGGAAGGTGGTCGAGTTCGAGCTCGGCACGCCGCGGCTGGACTCTCTCCTCAACGCGAGCAAGTATCGCAGCATCAAGGGATTCGCAGAGCGTCGCGCAGGACACATCGTGCTCCAGGACCACGTCGACGAAGTCTGGTTCAGGAATATCAGGATTCGCCCATTGTAACTCGCGGAGCTGCCATGACACCGAAGGAGTCTCTGGACCGCCGGGATTTTCTGAAGAAAGCATCCGCCGCCGGACTCGGCGTTATCGCCGTGACCCGTGGCGCGGGGCCACTCTTCGCCCTTGAGGGATCGCCCTCCGAGAAAATGGTCATAGCGGTGATGGGGTTGAACGGACGAGGCATGGTGCCGGCGACAGCGTTCGCGCGCGGAGCCAACACCACCGTCGGTTATCTGTGCGACGTCGACTCGACGGTGCTCGCGAAAGCGGCCGCCGAGGTCTCGAAACTCCAGACTCCGGCGCCAAAAGCGGTTGGCGACTTCCGCCGGGTGCTCGACGACAAGAACGTCGACGCGATCGTCATCGCGACGCCGGATCATTGGCACACACCAGCGACGATACTGGCACTCGACGCCGGCAAGCACGTCTATGTTGAGAAGCCAAGTGGTCACGATCCGCGCGAGGACGAGCTGATCGTCGCAGCCGCCCGCAAACACAACAAGCTGCACGTGCAACTGGGCACGCAGGCTCGCTCTGGTCCGCACTTCATCGAGGCGAAGCAGTTGATCACAGAAGGGCGCATCGGCACCCCGTATCTCGCGCGCGCGTGGTACGCCAATACGCGCACGGGAATCGGGAAGGGAAAAGTGGTTCCTGTGCCCGCGAATCTCGACTACGAACTGTGGCAAGGTCCAGCGCCGCGCACTCCGTATCGCGACAACGTCATTCACTACAACTGGCATTGGTTCACCAACTGGGGCACTGGTGAGATCTGCAACAACGGAACGCACGAGATCGATGTGGGCCGTTGGATGCTCGGCGTCGACTATCCGACGAGCGTCATCTCGACGGGCGGACGCTTCCACTACGCCGACGACTGGCAGTTCCCAGACACGCAGGAAGCGACCTTCGTGTTCAACGGCGGCAAGAGCATCATCTGGCAGGGCCAGAGCTGCAATGGCCTTAATCTCTACGATCGCCCTCGCGGCACGGCGATCCTCGGCACCAACGGCAGCATCATAGTGGATCGGGACGGTTACGTCATGTACGATCTCAAGAACAAAGTCGTGAAGCAGTCTGCGCCTGTCGCCAAGGGAGACGCGCTCAACACGATCGGTGATGATTGGCTGACGCAACTTCATCTCGACAACTTCACGGCCGCCGTTCGCACCGGAACGAAGCTCACCGCTCCCATCGAGGACGGTGCTAAGACGGGCATGCTCTGCCACCTCGGAACGATTGCGCAGCAGGTTGGGCGGAAGCTCAGGACCGATCCAACCAACGGCCACATCATCGGGGACGCCGAAGCCTCGAGGCTCTGGACGCGCGACTACGATCCGCGGTGGAAGCCGGTGGTGTGACCGATCGCAACGAGAACCGCTACTTCGATTCCGACCCGATAATTCGGCGCCACGCCCGCGCGTTGTACGACGAGACGCGCGCGCTGCCCATTGTCTCACCGCACGGGCACGTCGATGCGGCGGTCATCACGAAGAACGACGCGTTTACTGATCCGGCTTCGTTGATCATCACGCCGGATCACTACATTGTTCGAATGCTGTACTCGCGCGGCGTCCCGCTCGAATCACTGGGCGTGTCGGCGATCGATGGATCTCCTCCCATCGCCGAGCAGGACCCGCGCAAAATCTGGCAGATCTTTGCCGACCACTGGCGGCTCTTTCGGGCGACGCCGACGCGCGCGTGGCTGGAGTACGAGCTGCGCGACGTATTCGGGGTGAAGCGCGAGCTCGATTCGGGTTCCGCGCAGCAGGTTTACGATGAGATTCTCGAGAAGCTGCAGTCTCCGGAGTTTCGGCCGCGCGCTCTGCTCAAACGGTTCAACATCGATGTGCTCGCGACGACCGACGCCGCCAGCGACTCGCTGGAGCACCATCGCGCGCTCGCCGCGATGGATTGTGGGACACGGGTGATCCCGACGTTTCGCCCTGATGCGATTTTCCAGATCGCGGCGCCGGGATGGCGCCAGGAGCTCTCGCGGTTGGAAGGCGCGGCCGGCGGTGCGATTGGAAATTACGGCGAGCTAGTGAAGGCGCTCGCGCGCCGTCGCGCGGAATTCAAGGCTATGGGCGCGACTGCAACGGATCACGGCGTTCTCGTGCCAAGGACCGAGCGACTTTCCGAAGCGGATGCTGAGTCGCTCTTCGCCAGGGCACGGGAAGGAATGGCCACCGAGGACGACCAGGCGCGTTTCGAGGCGCACCTTCTCATGGAGATGGCGCGAATGTCGCTGGACGATGGGCTCGTGATGCAGCTGCACCCCGGTGCGATGCGCGACCACAACGCGCTGATACATCGTCGCTTCGGGCCGCATCGTGGCGGCGACATACCGGTGGCAACCGAGTTCACACACAATCTGCGTCCGCTGCTCAACGCGTACGGGAACGACTCGCACTTTCACTTCATCGTGTTCACCCTTGATGAATCGACGTACAGCCGCGAGCTGGCGCCGCTTGCCGGACTCTACCCGGCGATGCTGCTGGGCGCGCCCTGGTGGTTCCACGATTCGATAGAAGGGATGACGCGCTTTCGCCGGCAGACCGCGGAGACAGCTGGAATCGAGAACACAGCCGGCTTCACCGATGACACGCGCGCGTTCTGCTCGATTCCCGCTCGCCATGATCTCGCTCGCCGAGTCGATGCGAATTATCTCGGCGGACTGGTGGCGCGTCACGTGATCGGTATGGACGATGCCAGCGAGATGGCACAGGCGCTGGCGTACGATCTTGCCAAGCGCGCGTATCGATTGACCTGAGGGAGGAGAGGAATGTCTGACCAAAATCTGCCGCGACGCACCTTTCTCAAGCTGGCCGCACTCGGGGCCGCTGGTGCCGGACTTGGCGAGCTGGGATGCGCCAGTGGAATTCCGGCTCCCGCAACCGGCCGGTCGTCGAGCGCTGCAGCGCAAGATGCCGGGGTACAACTGGGCGTAGCGAGCTACTCAATGCGGAACTTCCCGCGCGCGCAGGCGATCCAGATGACGAAGGAGCTCGGCACTCGCTACATCAACCTGAAATCGATGCATCTGCCGTACGAGTCGTCCCCCGCGGAAATCGCCGCGGCGCGCCAGGAAATCGAGGGCGCGGAGCTGGTCATCGTCGGCGGGGGCATGATCACCTTCGAGACCGACACCGAC
>JBBQAV010000154.1:0-3467 GCA_038316775.1 Gemmatimonadales bacterium
ACCGAGGGCTCTAACCAAAGGCATTGATAATCGCGGACTGATTGAGGAACGCGGACCACTGAGTGGACCAGTCCCTGGGTTGTTCGTAATCCTCAATTAGTCCGCATTTGTCGATGCACTTAGTTAGAGCCCTCGGTCCTCGATCGATTTTGAGCGCGATCATGCGTCGCTCTCATGCGCAATCTTGTACGCCACGTTGCGCGAGGCACCGAGGTTCGAGACCAGGTGGTTCATCACATCGCGCGGAGATTTTCCGGAAGCGCGAAGCTTCCGGGCCTCGTCGCTGAGATCGCTTTCCGAGACGACGGGAGTCTCAGCTCCAGCAATCACGAGTACGACTTCTCCTTTTGGGTCCGTCTCGCTGTAAGCGAGCGCAAGCTCCGCCACGCTCCCGCGCTTGAACTCCTCGAATTGCTTCGTGAGCTCTCTCGCTACCACTGCGTTTCGGTCTCCAGCCCCAGCCTCGACGAACGCCTCGAGTGTAGCGCCGACTCGATTCGCGGCTTCGAATAGCACAGCGGTTATCCGTGATTCAACGACGTCGCCGATCATCTCCGTGCGCTCTCCCCCCTTTCGCGGCAGGAAGCCGAAAAAAGTGAATCGCTCGAGCGGCATCCCCGACGCGACCAGCGCGGCCATCACCGACGACGCTCCGGGAATCGGAACGACCGGCACTTTCGCCTCGAGCGCTGCCGCAACGAGGCGGGAGCCAGGATCCGAGATGAGAGGCGTTCCTGCGTCGGATATCAACGCCACGGAATCGCCGGCACGAAGACGCGAGACGAGCTTCGGCGTCTCCTTCGCTTCATTGTGCTCGTGGTAGGATCGGAGCGGAGTGGCGATCCGGTAGTGGTCGAGCAGCCGCCGCGAGTGGCGCGTGTCTTCCGCAATGACAAGCGCGGCCGAGGAAAGGACCTCGACCGCGCGATGTGTCATGTCTCCCAGATTTCCGATGGGAGTGCTTACGATATAGAGAGTCCCTGCCGCCGCCTTGGAGCTCATGGAGGTCGGGCGATGGACTCCGCCCGTTAAGCGGCGTGCGTCTTGAACTTCTCCGCGAGCGCGGGCTTGCCGACGAATCCGATCACCTGATCGACGAGCTTCCCGTCCTTGAAGAAAAGAATCGCCGGGATGGATCTCACGTTGAACTTGGTCGACGTTTTGATGTTCACGTCCACATCGACCTTCGCCACCTTTGCCTTGCCCTGGTATTCAACCGCCAGCTGGTCGAGCACGGGCCCGATCATGCGGCAGGGGGCGCACCAGGACGCCCAGAAATCTACGACGGCGAGGCCCTTGTGCTGCTCTATCTGGATCTCGAAATCCGCGTCGTTTACTTCGACAGCATTCGACATTTTAAGTCTCCGACCGCGGATAACCCGCGGGGCTTCGTCTGTTGGTTTGCTGCGGGGACGTTGCCCCGTCATCTTTAAACTTAATGACCCCATCAACCCCTCGTGGCACTCGCGTATCCCACATTGGAATCGCGGTCGAGGCTCTCGCCGAGAGCCTCCCTTTTTTTCGGGATGTACTGGGTCTGAGCGAGGTTCCCCTCGATGATGCGGACGGCGCGAGCATCGTTGGCTTGAGCGCCGGCGAGCCACTCGTTGAGCTTCTCGAGGCGGGAGACCCTGCATCGCCAATCGCGCGCTTTGTAGCCAAACGCGGACCGGGCATCCATCACATCTGCTTCTCGGTCGACGACCTGGACGCAATGCTCGAGCGCTGCCGGCGCGCCGGCGTCCAGATCATCGATGACGAGCCGCGCATTGGCGCGGAGGGAAAGCGAATCGCCTTTCTTCACCCCAAATCGACTGGCGGGGTGCTGGTGGAGCTGTCAGATCACTGACTGCCGGCGTTTCCGGGATTGCCGCAGAAGTCCCGCACTGCCGCTATGTCCATGTTGTCGACGTACCATCTTCCGCCCGGGCCTTTGATTGTGTAGAAAGTCGTCTGACGCGTATTGTTTCCCTTCTTCAGCTCGACGCGGATGTCGCGGTGCCCCTGCGAGCCAGCCATCTCACCCAGAACGCGGGCGCTGTCGTGCTGGAAATAGCAGGCGAGAATGATCTCACGCTTTTCGAGCTCGGTGCGATCCATGGTCTCGCGCGCGGGACCGTTGTTCGTTCCGAAGACCTTGGACATCGCCTGAAGGTCTTTCGCGTTCACGGCCCTCAGAAATTCCTCGACGGCGAGCTGCGGCGCAGCGGCGCCGGTCAGCTGTCCGTCGTTTCCGGCGTTCCGGGTGGCGCTCGAGCAGGCTGTCAACAGAAATAAAACGGCGACTTTTCTAAAAGACACGATAGAATTCTCCACTGGATAGAGCTGCGACCTAGGGACTGTGAGAATGCGGGCAAAGCAACAACGCCTCTATATCAATATCGACCACGTCGCGACCTTGCGGCAGGCTCGGCGCGGAGTTGAGCCGGATCCGGTCGAGGCCGCATCAGCGTGCGAGACGGCCGGTGCGGACGGAATCACCGCTCATTTGCGCGAGGACCGGCGGCACATTCAGGACGCCGACGTGGAGCGCCTCAAGAAAACGGTGCGCACGTATTTCAATCTCGAGATGGCGTGCGTGGCGGAGATGCTGGAGCTGGCGCGCCGCCTCAAGCCGGAGCAGGTGACGCTCGTTCCCGAGCGCCGCGAAGAGATCACGACGGAGGGCGGGCTCGACATCATCAGCGAGCCCGCGAGGATCGGGAACGCGGTCGACGCGCTCACCGACGCCGGAATCCGAGTCAGTCTCTTCATCGATCCAACTCGCGCCGCCGTGGAGCAGTCGAAGAAGCTGGGCGTCCCGGCGATCGAGCTCCACACCGGGACCTACTCCCACGATAGCAATTCGGAGAAAACGATCGACGCCCTTCGCGACGCCGCGCGCCGCGGAGCCGATCTCGGATTGGCGGTCCATGCCGGTCATGGCCTCACGGTCAGGAACGTCGGACTAGTAGCGGCGATTCCAGAAATCGAGGAGCTGAACATCGGCCACTCCATCATCAGCAGAGCCGTATTCATCGGTCTCGACCGTGCGGTGAAGGAGATGCGGGAAGCGATGCACGCCGCTCGGTCGTCATAAGGGTGCGAACTTTTGACTGTGAGGCACAAAGCACTCACCTTTCAGATGTGACTTGGAGAATGCGCTGATGACGACCCCGGGACGGCTGCTGGACTTTTTTGCTCTCGAGGCGAGTGATTATCTCACTCGCCTGGAGTCGCTCGTCACGCAGAAAGGAATGGAGTCCTCCGATGCCGGCCAGTTTGTGGCAGCTGCCCGCGGCCTTCGCGGCAGCGCGACCATGGCAAAGGCGAGCGGGCTTGCCCGCCTCGCAACCAGCGTCGAGAAAATCGCATCGGACGTCGTGCGCGGCGCCACCGCGTGGGAGCCCGAGCTGCAACGCTCGCTCGT
Source organism: Gemmatimonadales bacterium (assembly GCA_038316775.1). Taxonomy (GTDB): domain Bacteria; phylum Gemmatimonadota; class Gemmatimonadetes; order Gemmatimonadales; family Gemmatimonadaceae; genus UBA4720. The sequence continues at coordinate 3,410 of JBBQAV010000154.1, forward strand.
GGGTGCGATCGAGGACCTGAAGCTGCTCGTCCGCTCGGTGCGGACGTGGGGCGCGGAG
>JBBQAV010000155.1:0-3449 GCA_038316775.1 Gemmatimonadales bacterium
CCTGCGCATCGATCTGCAGGCTTTTTTCGCGAAGGTCGGGAGCGAGGACTAGGCGAGCCGTTGTACTGGTGTCGCTTCGATTGGCATCACCGTACGCGGTCGGCGAGGGTGTCAAGAGCGCGCGCGTCGAAGGGATTCGCGATCGCCCACCCTTTTTCACGGGGAAGCCGAGCTTCGCTCGGCGCGCTGCCGCGGATGTGTCGTGGAGCAAGGCGCGACGACTAACGCATGACGGACGGATAGAATCTCGTGGGGAGTCGGAGGAGGTCCTCGCAGGCGACGACCCACGAGCGACAATCGGGTCGCCATGACGTCTCCGTCCGATTACCTCCATCGACGCGGAACGCCGCCGGGCCCCATGACGAGCGAGAGCCCGGAGCCGTAGAGGACCTCCCCCGACGGACCGGCGAATTCGTCTGCTAGGTCAGAACAGAGACAACGCGCTTGATCTCGTCGACGTCATAGCCGCGGCGCGCAAGAAAGCCGAAGAGCCGGCGCCGCAAAACGATGGGCTCCAAATCCCCAAGCTGCGCGAGCTTTTTGCGAGCCACGCGCTCCAGGACAGCGGCGGGATCGACCTCGTCCTGTTCGATGACATTAGCGATCGCGACGGAGGACAGTTCGGGCTTAATGCCTTTGCGGAACAGGTCCTGTTGCAGGCGTCGCTTGGAGGCGCCAGTCGTGACCATCTTCGATCGCGCGTACTGCTCGGCGTAGCGCGCGTCGTTCAGGAGGCCATTATCGACGAGGCGGCGGATCGCGTTGTCCGCATCCGCCGCCTCGTATTCCTTCTGAATCAGCTTCTTGCCCAACGCGTGCGTTGAATACGGGCGCGCTGAGAGAAGATTGAGAGCGTAGTTGTACGCGGTGGGCCGGGGCCCCGTCACTTTAGTCTCGACGCACCGGCCAACGCGATCAATCCGCCAGCTCGACCTCGACCTCGCCGACCGGAGGCTTGATGCCGAGGACGGTCTTTACCTTCTCTTCGACTTCAGCGAGAAGAGCGGGGTTGTCTTTCAGATACATCTTCGCGTTCTCGCGGCCCTGACCGATTCTCTGCGCGCCGTAGCTGTACCAGGCGCCGGACTTGTCGATGATCCCAGACTCAGCCGCGATGTCGAGCACGAGCGATGCGTGGCTGATGCCCTCGGAGTACATGATGTCGAACTCGGCCTGCTTGAACGGCGGCGCGACCTTGTTCTTCACGACCTTCACGCGGACGTGCGAGCCGATGACCTCTTCCTTCTCCTTGACCGGCGCTATCCGGCGGATGTCGAGACGCACCGAAGCGTAGAACTTGAGCGCCTTTCCACCGGTGGTCGTCTCGGGATTGCCGAACATGACGCCGATCTTCTCGCGCAACTGGTTGATGAAGATGACGGACGTCCTCGAGCGGGCAATCGCACCGGTGAGCTTGCGCAGCGCCTGGCTCATGAGGCGCGCCTGGAGACCCATGTGCGAGTCTCCCATGTCGCCCTCGATCTCGGCTTTCGGAACGAGCGCGGCAACGGAATCGATCACGACGACGTCGACGGCACCGGAGCGCACGAGGATCTCGCAGATCTCCATCGCCTGCTCGCCGGTATCCGGCTGCGAGACGAGGAGGTTCTCGACGTCCACCCCGAGCTTGACCGCATATTCGGTGTCGAGCGCGTGCTCGGCGTCGATATACGCGGCGGTTCCGCCCGCCTTCTGGGCGTTGGCGACGACGTGGAGACAGAGCGTGGTCTTACCGCTCGACTCGGGCCCGTAGATCTCGGTGACGCGACCGCGAGGAATGCCGCCGACGCCAATGGCGGCGTCGAGGTTGATGGCGCCGGTAGAGATCGAATCGATGCGGACACGAGCATCGGTCGCGCCCATCTTCATGATGGCGCCCTTCCCGCAGCTCTTCTCGATCTGGGCGATCGCGAGTCCCAGCGCCTTCTTCTTGTCTTCCTGAACCGTCGTTCCAGCCATCTCGCTCACCTTGTGGTTGACGTTTATGAATGCGCCTGAAGTCGTAAGCCGGCTGCGGAAAGCCGGCAGCGATCAGCCAGCCGCGTGTCGTTTTCCGTTGTGTGCTTCGCCCTTAAGAGCCGCCGCCGACGTACCCGAACAAACTACGAAACTGGATGGACAACCGCAAGACTTTAAAACCGTTTTCCTTCGACCGGGTCCACTCTTATCCATCAGCCCTTGCTGGGCAGAACAAACGCGTTCTCGACGTGCTGAACCCTCACCTTCTCCGCCCCAAGAATGACCCCGATGACGTCGAACCGGAAGGTATCGCCCGGCTTCTGGTACCGTGACATCCACACCTTGGCCGACCGGCTGAGCTCGCGCTGCTTGCGCCAGTTTACGGCGCTGATCGGCCCTCCAAAATCCGCGGTCGCGCGAGTCTTCACCTCGACAAAGGCGACCGTCCTCGCGTCCCCCTCGTTCCTGGTGGCGACAAGGTCGATATCGCGGTGCCCGTTCCTGAAGCGGCGCTCCGCGATCTCCCATCCGTGGACGTGCAGCCACTTCTCGGCCACCCGCTCACCCTTGAGCCCCATCGTCTGCCTTGCTGCTGACATGCGCGGAAGGTAGACGGGACAGGGTTCCACACCGCATCTTTTGAGCGCGTTGGAAAGGGATTTAGCGCGCAGCTTCCACCACATACTGACAGCGGCTTGCTTACGTCCTCGCTCCGTAATCAGTCCGCGATTATCAATGCCGTTAGTCCGTAACCCTCGGTCCTCTCGCTCTTAATTCAAAATGAAACTCTGCCCGATCATCTGCCCTGGAATCATCTGCGCATTCGCAGGCTCCCTCGGCGCCCAGACTCCGCTCACGCCCGATCAGACCGAGGCCCGCGCAATTTTCCGTGAGCTGATCGAGATCAACACCTCCTACAAAGGAGGCAGCACGTCGCCCGCCGCGCGCGCGATTGCCGCACGCTTTCTGGCCGCGGGATTTCCGGCAAGCAATGTTCGAGTGATCGGTCCCGCGGGCGACAAGGATTCCAGCGTCATCGTCCGCATGCAGGGCACATCGAAAACCCTCAAGCCGGTTCTGCTGATCGCCCACCTCGATGTTGTAGAGGCGCTGCGCGCCGACTGGACTCTCGACCCTTACACGCTCACCGAGCGCGATGGTTTCTTCTATGGGCGCGGGACGAGCGACATCAAGGATGGGGCAGCGACGCTGGCGGCGGCGATGCTCCGAATGAAACGGAACCACGTCACTCCGCAGCGCACTCTCATCCTCGCCCTCACCGCGGGAGAGGAAGGCGGTGGCGGATACAACGCGATGGACTGGTTGCTCAGGAATCATCGCGCCCTCAACGACGCGGCATTTTCACTCAACGTCGACTCCGGCGATCCGCTGATCAAGAACGGGAAGCCATTCCTGCGCGCGCTGCAGACGAGCGAGAAGCTCTATCAATCGTATTCGCTGGAAGTCACCGACAAAGGCGGCCACAGCTC
>JBBQAV010000156.1:0-3362 GCA_038316775.1 Gemmatimonadales bacterium
TTCAGGATCCTTCGCTTCGTCTCGAGAGTCACCAGCGGCTCCACGTCGTAGCCCATGATCCATGGCAACGGAAGGTGCGCCTGAGTCGGAACAATGTCACCCAGGTAAAACGCGCGCTCCCCGCCTGACTCGATGAGGACGCTCTGGTGGAAGGGAGTGTGGCCAGGCGTCGGAACCACGCGAATCCCTTTCACGATCTCCTTCTCGCGCGAGACCCATTCGATTTTCTCAGCTGCCTCGAGCGGTGTGTAGTTGCGGTCGAAGTAGCTGGCCGCGGTTCGCTCGTTGGGGTGAGTCGCGTAGTCGTACTCTCCGCGCTTCACGATGTAGGTCGCGTTGGGAAAGGTGATCTCGAGTGAGCCGTCGGGTGCGTTGCGTGTGTTTCCGCCCGCGTGGTCGAAATGGAGATGAGTGTTGATGACGATCGCTATGTCGGGGGGAGTGACGCCGATCTGGGCCAAACCATCCTCGAGAAGCGTCAGGCCATCGGCGCCCTCGTTCTCGATGCCGTAGATGTCCTTGAACTTCTCGTTCTCCTTGTTGCCGGCACCGGTGTCGATGAGGATCAGCCCCGACGGATGCTCGACCAAAAGGCAGCGCATGCCGAGCTGGATTCTGTTTCGCTCGTCGGCGGGGATGCGCTTTTCCCAGAGCGGTTTCGGGACGACGCCGAACATCGCTCCGCCATCGAGCCTCTGTCCGCCCGCCTGGATCGCGTGAACCGTTAGAGCGCCGATCTTCCTGCGCTCGACCAGCGGAGTCGGCGCGGTCACGCCGTCGTGTCGCGGGTGACGGGCATCGGCAATCCCGATGGTCTCCGCTTCTTTCGACGCCCCCCCACGGCCGGCGCGCGCAGGAGAGCCTGGAGATCCGCCCAGGTGGCACAGCCGCGGTCGTCGAGATCCGAGATCATTCGCATCAGACACTTGGCGGTCGCGACCGCATCGCCGCCCGCGCGATGCCGATTCCTGATCTCGACGCCGTAAAAGTTCGCGACGCTGTCGAGCGATCGCCTCGAGAGCTGGGGCAGAACTTTGCAGGCCATTTTCACCGTGCACAGCCGGCGACCGCGCAGGTGGCGGCCCGTGGAGCGCGTCACTTCGGCGGTCACGAATCTCCAGTCGAACGTCGCATTGTGGGCGACGAACACATTCCCTTCGAGGACTCGCATCACGTCGGGCGCGATTCGATCGAACGTCGGCGCATCCTTCACCATGTCCCACGTGATATTCGTGAGCCGGCTGACGAATGGCGGAATCGCCCGCTGGGGATTCACGAGAGTCTCAAAGATCTCGACTATCTCACCATTCCTCACGACGACCGCCGCGAATTCCGTGATGCGATCGCCGAATCCGTGACTTCCGCCGGTCGTTTCGGTATCCACCACGACGTACGACAATCCTTTGAGCGATTCTGTCGACGCCGATGACGCGCGAGTCCGAATACCCTCGGGGAAATTGGGGGGCCGTTGCTCTGCGTGTCCGACCTCGTAGGGCCGGGGTGCTACATCAGCCAGCATCCAGCGTCCGTCGGCGCTGAGCGCGAACTGAGGACGCCCCGCAAACATCGCGTGCGCCATGTGCTCCGCCACGATGCGCGGCGCTCCAGGGAGGTTGCAGATGTGGCCGATGAGATCCACCACATCGGCCGGGCCTGCCGACAGATAGCTGAGCGCACGCGTTGTGAGGAAAGTGTCTTCGGGCTCGGAGTAAACTCCGCGCGTCAGATCCACGGATCGTCTCGCGTGATCGGACAGGTCATGCAGTGCGGTCCGCCGCCGCCGCGCACGAGCTCGCCACCTTCGAACGTGATGGCCGCGCGCTGGTGCGCCGGAATGTCGGTGCCGCCCGACAGGAAGTCGGAAGCGGAGATCATCTTGAACCCTGCTTTTTCGAGCTCACGCAATGTCGTCTCGTTTCGCGCGTAGGAAGTCACCACCCCGGGACGGAGCGCGGTAAAGTTACAACCGGACGCCCACTGCTCCCGATCCTGGACGATTCGCTTCGAGCCTCCGCAAAGAATCGGCTCCATGGGAAGTCCGCAGTGCTTGAGCGCGGCGAACAGATCAGGTTGCTCCTTCATGCGAGTCTCGCCCTTCTGCCAATGAAGTATCGGCAGACGATAGGGCCCGATGAAGTGGGGTGGATAGACAACGCAGAGCTCGCGATCGACGTGCGTGAAGATCATGTCGAGGTGGATCGCGGTCGCCTCCTGCGGCATCACCACGACGATGATGTTGGTGACCTCGGTCTGCTCGAACAGGAGTGTGGCGAGACTGTCTATCCCTGCCGGGCTCGACCGCTCGCTGAACCCGATGAGTAGCACATCTTCACGCAGCGGATGAACGTCACCGCCTTCGAGCGTATGGTTGAGCCGCCGCTCAGCCGATCCGTCGTAGAGAATCCCCTTGTTGCCGAGCTTGGGGTGGGAGCTGAAGAGCGCCTTCATGATCAGCTCTTCCGTCCATCGCGCGTGAAACCGCATCGAGCCGATCATCATGTTCTGATTGATCGCCATCGCGGAGTCGCGGGTGAAAAAAAGGTTCGGGAGTGGCGGAAGCGAGTAGCTTGATTCGTTGAGCGTTCGCGACAGCGGACCCGGCTCTTCCTCCTTCCCTTCTATCAAGAGGTTGACGACCGCGGCGGGCGGCAGCTCGCGCATCTCCAGAGCGAGCGGCTCCAGCGGAACGACGTCAAGCGTCTCGCGGATAATCAGCTCGCGGACCTTGGGATCCTCGAGAACCTCGGTGAGGAGATCGCGGACGTGCAGAACTTCGCAGAATCGCTCGAGCACCTGGACGAACCGCTTGTGCTCACGCTGGGCGAGATCGGCGTCGACGATGTCGTCGTACAGGAAATCCGCGCGGGTGCTCGGCGTCACCGCGAGGAGCTCGTTCCCCGGGCTGTGGACAAGGACCGTTCTTAGTGCGCCGATTTCTGATGTTACATGGACGGGCATCCGGGGAAGATACGCGTGGCGTTGGCGATTACGAAGGCAGGAAATACAAAAGAACAAGTCGTGAGCCGATAGCCGGTAGCTTTACGGCCTTTAGCCGCAAACGCCGGGACTCCACTACTGGCGTGATGGCAAAGGCAGTTGCTTGTGCCGTCCCGGCGCCAATGACGTCCCGACGTTGTGAGGCTATCGGCTAACCAGCGTGCAGCTATCAGCTCACGACTTGTTCTGTTGCCGTTGTTGTTTCTTGCCTCAGTGTGAGCTTTCCGATTAGCTTGTGAACAAATTCACAAGCGCGACATTGAAGCGGATAGCCGAATCAACAGTACGACGCCTTTCCCTCTACCTGAGCTTTCTCGAAGGAACCGAGCGGGAGGGCCTCAAGACCATCTCCAGTGACGAGCTCG
>JBBQAV010000157.1:0-3271 GCA_038316775.1 Gemmatimonadales bacterium
CATCATCATGCAAAGATGATACGCCTCGATCACCACCCCCACTCCGCTCGGATTCAGCACCCGGCAAAGTCCTTCCGCGATCTGCTCCGTCAGCCGCTCCTGAACCTGGAGACGCCTCGCATAGACGTCCACGATCCGGGGAATCTTCGACAACCCCACGATCTTGCCGTTCGGGATGTACGCCACGTGGGCCTTGCCGAAGAAGGGCAGCATGTGGTGCTCGCACAGCGAGTAGAGCTCGATGTCGCGCACCATGATCATGTTATCGTGCTCTTCCTTGAAGATTCCCTTGCCCACGACCTCCTCGGCGGATGAGGCGTAGCCTTGGGTCAGGAACTCGAGGGAGCGGGCGACGCGGGCCGGAGTACGCTCGAGGCCTTCGCGCGTCGGATCTTCCCCGATCAGCTCGAGCTGGCGGCGGACGAGTTTTTCGAACTCTGGTGATTCACTGGGTTCCTCCAGCTCATCGAGCGAGTCGGCGCGAAAAAGTCGGGTAGCCACCGGGATCAGACCCCCGCTCGGACGGTGACCGGCGGCGGGGATTTCAGCAGCAGCTCCGTCTCCAGCTCCACTTCTGTTTGCAGGTTTTTTTGATCGCGATTGATCGTCGCCATTGCCCTGCGTCTTCCTGACACCATGTAGGAAACGGCGGCATCCTTTTTCATCAAGTCCCCCTCGATCCTGGTTTCGTCCCACCGCTCCACGTGTCCTGTGTACCGGATCGAGACCTTGTCGTAATGCTCGCTCCAGAAGAAGGGGATGTCGTTGAACTGATCGCGGTGGCCGAGCATGTTGCGAGCGACCACCTGTCCCTGCCTTTCCGCTACGACCCAATGTTCGACGCGAAGCCGGGCGTCGGAGTATGCGTCCGGCCAGCGTGCGACATCACCCGCGGCGAAAACTCCTTCGGCACTCGTCTCGAGAAACTCGTTGACCGCGAGGCCGTTATCGAGCGTCAGCCCCGCGGATTCCGCGAGCTGAAGATTCGGGCGCACGCCGATTCCGGCGATTACCAGATCCGCCTCGAGCCGGGTGCCATCGTCGAGAACAACAGCCGCCTTCTCGACGGCCTTGACCGTGCGCTCGAGCTTGAACGTGACTCCCTGCTGTTCGTGAACGCTCTTGATGAGAGACCCGATCTCGGGGCCGAGGACGCGTTCGAGAGGAAGCTTCTCGAGACCAACAACGGTCACGGAGAGCCCGCGAGTGATTAGCGACGCTGCGACTTCCAATCCGATGAAGCTGGCGCCAATGACAACTGCCTTTTTCCGTGCGCCAAGTTTGCCAATGATCCCGCGGCAATCTTTGAGAGTGCGCAAATACAGAATCCGCTCCGCGCCGGGAATGTCGAGACGGATCGGACTCCCGCCCGTCGCAATGAGCAGGCACCCATAATTGCGGGTCGTGCCATCGCTCAGTTGCACCACCTTCGATTTGACATCGATTTTCGTGGCTGCAAGTCCGGAGAGGATCTCGATGTGCTGCGCCTCATAGAAATCCTTCGGGTGAAGCGGCAGCCATTCCTCCGGCGCATTTCCCGCCAGATAGTCCTTGGACAGGTTGGGCCGGTCATAAGGCGCATCAGTGTCCGGATCGATCAAAGTCACGGGGCCGCGGTATGCCTCGCGCCGCAACATCTCCGCGCACGCATTGCCGGCGGCACCGGCACCGATGATCACGACCGAGCTCGGCCCAGTCGTCGGATTTTGCTCGAACAGGACGCGCTGCGGCGCGCGTGAGGAGCGAGCGCGATGTCCCTCGCCTTCGAGTTGGCCGCGGTCACGTTTGCGCGCGACACGCACGATGTTGCTCTCGACCGCCACATCGTACGAGGGCAAATCGATCAACGCGGGACCGCACGACGCCGCCCCGTTATGGAGCTGGAAGCACGCGTGATGCCAGGGGCATCGGATGGTCTCGCTGACGAGCACCCCCTGGTCCAGCGGCGCTCCATAGTGCGTGCACTTTGCGCCCACGGCGAACCAGTTTGGCTCGACGTGGACGAGCAGTACGGGTTCTCCAAAGGCGTGGCCGGCGATGAGCTGACCGGGACTAATGCTGCTGACCTCGATCCCTTTCTCGAGATCCGGACCAGTCAGCGCATCGGAATGTTCGGTCACTTCAGCTGGTCGAGAAAATTCTGCGCGCGGTCACGGTGTGCGACGAATGCCGGCGCAACCTTGGTAACCAGGTCCTTCACCTGCGCGTTCTGAATCGCCGGGAGTAACGTGTGAGTCACGGAGTCGATGACCGCATTGTGAAAAGCGACTTCGTGCACCAGAAAGGCGCGGTCGAAGGCCTGGCCATTGAGGCGACGCAGCGAGCGCATCGCACCGGCGTGCGCCTTGGCGAGCGCGAAATCCCGGGGTGGTGTGGGCGTTACGTTGAGCGACTTCGCCAGATCCCGACCCTGTTTGCGGACACTCCGATGATCGCGCGCAATCATCTCTCCAAATTCACGAACCGCCTTTGACCGCGCTTTTCGCGCCGCCAGCGATCCCGTCTCGATATCATACGTGTTGGCCGCATCAAATATTGCGACGATCGTCGGATCGTCGAGCTTCGCCGCGCTGTTCTGCGCCCTGGCAGGCGCACTGCTGAGAGTTAATCCCGTTGCAAACGCTGCGAGAATGCCGAATTTGAGGGTGCCGCGGTCTAGTCGAGCCATTCAAACCTCCAAAAGGGGACAGATACCCTGAGAGACGTTCAATCAGAGGTTAGATGGCTAGGGATAATAAGTCAAGGTTTGCTTTGACTTATTCGGTGGACGGCTTTAAACTTAGGGCAAATGACTGATATCGGGCGCCGGCCTCCGAAACCGCGCACAGATGGAACACGTGCGCGACTCCTCACTCTGCTACGCAGCGGCGCGTGGACGGTCGACGACCTCGCCGACAAGCTAAGGGTAACGGACAACGCCGTGCGCTTCCATCTTGACGCGCTCGAGCGTGCGGGTACCGTGCAGAAGGAGGGCGTTCGGAGAGGGGGAGTCGCGGGCCAACCCGCGTCGCTCTATTCATTGAGCTCCAGCGGCGAGGAAGCGTTCTCGCGCGCCTATGCGCCGGTGTTGATCGCATGCCTGACCGAGCTCCGCGAGCGCACGTCCGGCCCTCAGCTCGTGGCGTTCCTGAAGCGCGTCGGAAAGCGACTCGCGGAAGGCTTCGGGCCTCCCTCCGGGTCTCTTTCCAGCAGAGTCTCCGGCGCCTCGGACCTGCTCAACGCCCTCGGCGGCGCGACATCGGTCGAGAAATCCGGGAAGTCGTATCACATC
>JBBQAV010000158.1:0-2849 GCA_038316775.1 Gemmatimonadales bacterium
CTGAGCGTCACCAACACTCTCATTTCCCGCGCGGCTGAACGATTCACAAAGAATCTCTGGACCGAGCGCACGGGCGGCGAAGCGCCCTGGCTGGTTGCTGCCCGTGACGAGCAGCAGCAGACCCAGTTCGTCGTCGATCGCATTCTAGAGCTGCACGAGGAAGGCACCCGGCTCTCCGAGATCGCGGTGCTCTTTCGCGCGGGCTACATGTCGGCCGACCTCGAGATCGAGCTCACCAATCGCAAGATCCCGTTCGAGAAATGGGGCGGTCTAAAGTTCCTCGAGGCAGCGCACGTCAAGGACGTGCTGGCGTTCCTCCGCATTCTCGAAAATCCTCGTGACGAGGTGAGCTGGTACCGGCTGCTGCTGTTGCTCCCCGGAATCGGGGACGCAACGGCACGCGCGGCGATCGACGCGATGATCGCCGCCGCCTGGGAATCGACTGCTTTTGGCCGGTATAATCCCCCGCCGCGCGCGAGGGCCGCTCACGCCGCCCTGGTCAATCTGCTCGACGGTCTCCGCGCCGGGCCGCTTCAGGACGAAGCGCAGGTCTCCGCCGACATTGCGCGCGTGCGGCTGCTGTATGACAACATCCTTCGCGAGCGCTATGATCGGGTCGAGCCACGTCTCGCCGACCTCGATCAGCTTCAGACCATAGCCGCCGGTTATCCCGACCGCGCCACGTTTCTATCCGCGCTCGCGCTCGAGCCACCCCAGGCAACGCAGGATCTGCCGGGTGGAACCAGGGAGGACGATGACTGTCTCGTTCTCAGCACCGCGCATTCCGCCAAAGGAAAAGAATGGGACGCGGTTTTCGTCATCTGGGCGGTCGACGGCTGGTTTCCGTCCGCGCGTTGTCTCAACAACGATGAAGAGACCGAAGAGGAGCGCCGGCTGATGTACGTAGCGTTGACGCGCGCGCGCAATCACCTGAGCGTGACCTACCCACTCAATGCCTACTCATCCCGGCGCGGAGCAGACTACTCGCTCGATCAGCTTTGCCGTTTCATCGACCGTGGCGTTCGCGACAACATGCAGCGGGTAGCGCTGGGAACGGACAGTGCGCCCAAATCGAATGAGGAGACGATCAAACAGCCGTTGCTCGACCTTCGCGCACTTCTGAGATCGAGGTTCAGTTAGGCGGTCGAGTTCCGGTCTGGCTAGACGCCTCCCACCCACCGGCGCAACGCCGCAAACGGATCCTTCGGATTCGACTTCGCAAGCGCGATGACACGGCCGATAGTTCGCTTGAGATCGCGCCCCTCTCGCTCGTAGATGAGATCGAAGACATCGAGATCGGTCGCGTATACCCTCCGCGCCAGCAGCGACGCGTTGTCGAGCGGCACACGCTCGGCGTACTTCGGATTGATCGTCTTGAGCTGGGGCGCGATCTCGTTCACCAGCGCCACCCGGGCGCGCGCATAAACCGTGTCGCGCGCCGCGATGCGCGCCTCCTTCGCTTCCGGATGCGCCGCGTACGCCGAGTCGAGTGATTTGATCACCCGCGTCCAGAACCTGGCCAACACCTTGTCGTCCTCCCAAACGGAGTCGAGCTTGGCCGCGGCGGCTGGCTGCCCGCGCGACCTGAAAAAAGCCGCGCCCCCGCGCGCTCCCACGAACATCGCGAAGGATTCGTTGAAGGGCGCCTGACCCGACGCGTAGAAGGTGTTGTGGGTCAGCTCGTGGATGACGGTGTTGGCGAGCCCAATCGAGTCACCCTTGAGCGTAGTGTTGAGCAGCGGATCGTTGAAAAATCCGAGAGTGCTGAAAGCATCGGACGGACGCACGTACACATCGAACCCATCCGCCGCGAGATCTTTCGCATCTTTCTTCGCCGCATTGAAGTCGAAATAGCCTTTGTACGGCACTCGGCCGACAATCGGAAACCACCAGGTATAGGGCTTGAGCGTATCGCGGTAGGCAGCCGATAAGACAAGGACTAGAGTGTCGTGATCTAGGCGTGAATATGTCGTAAAACTGTCTTTAGTTCTCAGCCGAATACTGTCCTTTGCGTACTGGCGCGCCGCCAGAACGACCTTCAGCTTCGCGCGCGCGTCATCCGGCGTCCGCGGATCGGACACAATCTCGGAAATCGGCTGCCGCCGACTCAGGATCTTCGCCTCCTCCCACGCCCCTCGACTGAGGTAACAGGCTGTGGGAGTAGAGATTAGACCCAAAACGGCGAGAGAAACCGCTATCGCCAGGTAACCGCGTCGCATATTCTTATCATGTGTCCTTCGTCCACCTCCACTGCCACTCGGAATACTCCCTTCTCGACGGCGCCAACCGCATTGATGATCTCATCAATAGAGCGTTGGAATTCGAACAACCAGCCCTCGCCATAACCGACCACGGTAACCTTCACGGGGCTTGGGAGTTCCAGGAAAAGGCAAAAAAGGCGGGTATCAAGCCGATAATCGGCATGGAAGCCTATGTCGCGCCGGGCGATAGACGCGCCCGCGATCGCGTCGGCGGTGACCGGGGCAAACCATACTACCACCTCGTCCTTCTCGCCCAGAACGAGACCGGATACAAGAATCTAGTCAAGCTCTCATCCCTCGCCTACACGGAAGGCTTCTACGCCAAGCCGCGTGTCGATCGGGAGCTGCTCGCCAAATACAGTGAAGGAATCGTCGTCTCTTCCGCGTGCATGGCGGGTGAGATTGCCCACCACCTGCTTTCCGACGAGTACGACCAGGCCCGTGCCGCCGCATCATGGTACGCCGACGTCTTCCGCGATCGCTACTACCTCGAAGTCCAAGCCCACGAATCCGAGAATCAGGCGACGCTGAATAGTCGCGTCTTCCAGCTCGCCGCAGAGTTGAGCCTTCCGGTCCTCGCCACCAACG
>JBBQAV010000159.1:0-2571 GCA_038316775.1 Gemmatimonadales bacterium
TTCCTGGAGATCGCGCAGGCAGCGATATGACCTGTCCACCGCGCGCTCGCGCGCGGGGTGGCCGTCGTTGTACAGGGCCATCGTGGAAACGGCCTGCCCGAACGAGACTAGAAAGCGAACCGGATCACTCATTTGTCGGGCATCGGGCGAGGTTGTTCGCGCGGCCGCGCGACCTTGGCGCGTACCTCGGGCTTTTTGCTCTGCTCGGCGAGCCTGATCACGGATTGCGTGGATGGATCATCGCGCCAATAGGTCGCGATCATGTTCAGAGCCGCCAGCATCTCCGGGGTCGACGGACGCAGCTTAGTCCTCCTCGACCAATTGGTCTCCGTCGCGACATAGCCGAGAAGCCAGGCCAGTATTTCCGGGGTTCTCTTTTGCGCGATGATCCTGATGCCCATCGTGCGCAGCTGTGGATCCAGCTCGCCCCGGTCGACGCGGTGCTTGATGAGCGCGATGCCGGCTGGCGGACACCTGTCCTGCGCGACGGTAAGGCCCGAGAAGACCACTCTGTCATCGGCGTCCGAGAGCGCGCCCATTATGGTCTCGTCGCGGTCTGCCGGGTTGCGAAGCAGTAGTCGCACCGCCTCGCGCCGGACCAGGGGATCATCGTCGTCGAGGTACGCGCGCACGGAAAATTCGGCTGGAAGCGTGGCGAAGCGCCCGAGCAAGGCGAGCAGCTCGCGCCGCATGCCGGCAGGGGCATTGGGAATGCGCTCTGCCACCGCGATTCCTGCCGCATCTCCAAGCGACTGCAGCATATCGTAAGACTGGGCTCGAAGCTTTGCGTCGTCGAACATCAACGCAGCGGTGATCAGCGTCTGCGCCGAGTCGATTCCGATCCGATTCACGAAGCGCGTGACAAGAGGACCGTTCACACGCTGTTGCTCCAGCAGCGACTCGAGGATGCGCTCGCTTTTGAGGAACTCCCAGACCGGAAGTCCCGCCTCGGCAGTCGGTGCCCGCTCGACGATGTCCAGCAACAGCTCTGCCCGTCCGGCTTTGCACAGATCGATCATCGCGGTGCGAATCTGCGGGCCCATCGCGCCCACTTCGACGGCGATCTGCACCATTCGCTCCGGCTCGCATTCAGTCGCCACCGCGTATGCCGGTGCCCGATCCGTCGTGCTCTTCAGACTGGACATCCCCTCCAGCACCTGCCGGTATGCTTCCGGATTCGGGTCGTCGAGAGTCCAGTCATCCACGAGTCGCCTCATCACATCGCGGATGGTGGGATCCGTTTTCGCGCGCGGCTCACCGCCCGATGACGGATGGTTTGCGAGCTTCGACAACATCCGCAGCATGGAATGTGAGACTGTCTGTCCTTCCGCGGCCGATGCTGCCTTCACGAGGTCGATGACGGCTTCGACCGTGACTCCCTGCGATGCGTCGAGGAGGAATCTCCGCCTCTGAGCTTTGTCGCCGCCCATCTCCAGAAGCCGCTCGAGGGTGGATTCCTTGAGCGATCCGACCAAATGCGAGACGCGCCGCTGCAATCCGAGCGCTTCGGGACCTTCAGCCGTCTTCAGCTCTTCACCGATCTGGAGCAGATAGCCGACGATGACCTGATCGTAGGCTTCTTCGCGCTGGTGCTCGTCGATCGCGCGCGCGACGGTCGCCGGCTCGAGCGAGGTATTGTCGTCCTGATCCGTTCCCTTCAAAGAAGGATCGGATACATCCGAAACTAGAGCTGCCCGTGCGAGTCCGATCCAGAGCTGCGTTGCGCGCCCAGCACCCATCTGGTCTGGTCTGCGGGCCTCCGTCTTCTCGTCGTCTTCGATGAGCTGCAGGCGGTCGTATGTCAGCTGGAAGAAGCGCACGTGCGGCCACATCTGGCCGACGCGTTCGGTGTCGAGACCGATCGGCTTGCCTGATCTGACCGGATCGATCGAGAGCGCGGCGAGTGCTTCTCCAAGCTCCTCACGCCCGAGGCCGCGCACGAACTTCACTGCCCCAACGTGGTGATCGTGGAGGCGCTGCGCCAGCTCTTTGAGCACCGGATTCAGAGGGTCGGTTGCGACTCCCTCGATGATGAGTTGGCGGCGTGCCACGCCGATGGACATTGATTCCCGGTCGCCGACGAACAGTGCCGCGACACGATTTGCGACACCATCCACGGCTACGTCGAGCAGCGGGTGGCTCTGGGGATAGATCGCGTGCTTGTTGAGGGTGATCGAAAGCTCGACCAGAAAATCGGCGAGGTCGCGCGACAGCGTGGCTACGCCTGCCCCCTGAGCGGGGGCGGGGGCCGATGGTGGTGCCGGGGCGGCAGGTGCGGCTGGCTGTGACGGGTTCGTCATGGGTGAGGCGTATGTGTACGCCTCAAGACAGAGCGAAGGTTGGGGACGTGTCGCACCGGGAATTCAATACTCAACTCTGATCTCTCCCGCCGCAACGTCGAAGTTGCGCCGGACAAGGGCTAATTTTTTACGATGTCAGCTGACACATACACGACGCGTTGGCGGGTGTTGGCGTTACTCGGTTTTGCCGAGTTGTTGGGGATGTCGCTCTGGTTCTCCGCCAGCGCGGTCACGCCCCAGCTCCGCTCGATCTGGGGACTCACCGTCACGG
>JBBQAV010000160.1:0-2498 GCA_038316775.1 Gemmatimonadales bacterium
TGAAGTCCGGGCGGACGACGATGTCCGCGAGCTCTGCCTGCTGCTTGATGATCTCGTGTTCGATCTCGAGGATGCGCTCGATCAGCGGATCGTCGCGGTCCCGCTTGCGCTCACGACGCCTCTCCCGGGTTTCACCATGAGTGGCGCGCAGAAATATCCGAGTGTCAATCTCCGGCAATGAGAGGATATAGCTCCCCTCGACGATCAGCACTCGCGCGTCTGAGAAATCGAGCCGTTGCGTCAGCATCGTGTCGGAAGGATAGTCGACCAGCGGCGCGATGACATCGTTGCGTCCGGCGCGGAAAGCGTCGAAGTGGGATCGAATCAGGTCGAGATTTACTTCGTGCGGCCCGACATTGCCGAGATCGAGGGATCGGTTCTCGTGGTTCTTGCGCGGAGGGAGCTTGAAATAGTCGTCCTGATGGATGACGGTAGTCGGAATACCAGCGTTCCGAAGCTCGCTGGCGAGGCATAGCGCCGTCACCGACTTGCCGCTGCCCGACTCGCCCGCAATTCCGATCACGCTGCGTTCTCGCGTATTCAGGCCGAAGTCAGTCTCGAGCCGTGCTCGAAGTAAAGACGCGAGCTGGAAATACGATGGCTTCAACTCGATGGAGTTGCCGCCGCTGGCCGCCGCAAGAAGGCTCAGACGACTGTGCGACGCAGAGTGCAAAAAAACGAACCCGGTGGCGGAGTACGCCATTCCGGACGTGCCGCCCGGATGTCCGGTGATCCCGTGGAGATACTCGTGAAACTCGAAATCGCCGCGCGATGCGATTCGCGTGGCCACGATCCCCCGCAGCCGCTCCAGATCCGCGCGCCGATTCCTCTGTGCGAGCGCAAGCGCGAGCCATCCCAGCCAAATCGGCCAGACGCCACCGTTGTGGTACTCGTGGGGGCGATTCCTGAACTCGAAGAGGAAGTACTTCGACAGCGCCGGCCAGTCGGGGTGTGCCTCGTCGATCACGGGATGAAACACCGGCGGAAGCTCGGCTCGGCCGAGGAATCTACTGGCGATCCAGTCGAGGGAAGCGGATCCCAGGCGTGGCGCAACCCCCGACACGCAAAGCAGGCTGCACGCAGCGAGGTCGAAGATGTCCCAGCTTCTGCCGGGCGAAAAGCTGGAGACTGGATGCACGCGTCCGGAATCGACCAGCGAAGCCAACATCGGTGAATGGAACTTCGACCGGTCCGACTCACCCTCCGCAGTCGGCCAGTAATTGATCTCGATCGCCCGCTCTATTAGGTCGGCCTTCTCGGCCCAGGCGGGCTCGTCGTACGTCGACGCCAACATGCGCAGTCCCCACGCGCGCAGCACCTGGTCGTAGAGGATGTAACCTTCATAGACATACTCGTCAGCCCAGTTGCCGCCCGGCGGGATGAACATGAGGTGGCGCCCGTTGTACTCCAGTCCGGCAAGCAGGTGAACGACCGAGCGTACGGAGTCCCGAAAGGGCGCGGGGTCGAGCACGCCGGCGCGCGCGCACAGCGCGACGCCGATGAGATACCACGTCGCGGCATCTATCCGCGGCGCCACCGTGCCGAAGCTGACACGCGCCGGCTGATGCGCATGCAGCTCGTAGTTGGACGCAACCTGGCCCTCCGCTCCCTGCAGCTCCCGCAGGTGGTGGAGCGTCCGCACCAGGCCCTCGGAAATCTTCGCGTCTCCGATGAGGAGACCCGCGATTCCAGCCATCACGGCATCCCGCGTGAAGATCGCCGCGTAGTTGGCGTTGCCTGACGACGATGCGCGGATCCCATTCGGCCCACTGAGAGCACGGAGCAGGGTGACCGCCTCCTCATCTCGCGGGGTTTCTGGTTTCACCCGAGAGCCCGGTCGTTTGGCGGAAGCAGGCGAAGAGTCCATAGCGAAGGCGTACGTAGCCCGCCCAGCGCGTAAAGCGCAACCCCGCCCAAACGACGCGCGTATCTCGAAGCTCCACGTTTGCTGTTTCAATGGCGATCGATAACTTTGCCAACCCATGGAATCCGCGCGATCGATCACCAGTTTTGTCGCGAAGCCGCGGCTCTCGTTCTGGCAGATCCTGAACATGAACGTCGGATTTTTCGGCATTCAGTACAGCTTCGGCCTGCAACAGAGCAACATGAGCCTCATCTACAAATACCTCGGTGCCAACGAGGCGACGCTTCCGCTTCTTTGGCTTGCTGGTCCGATGACCGGACTGCTCGTCCAGCCAATCATCGGCGCCCTCAGCGACAGAACACTGAGTCCGCTCGGCCGACGCACTCCTTATTTCCTCATCGGTGCCGTCCTCTGCAGCCTGAGCCTTTTCGCGATGCCGTTCAGCCCCACGCTCTGGATGGCGGCCAGTCTGCTCTGGATTCTCGATGCCGCCAACAACGTCACCATGGAGCCCTACCGCGCGTTCGTGAGCGACCGGCTCGATCCCGAGCAACACTCCGTCGGCTTTCTGACACAGAGCGCGCTCACCGGACTTGGCCAGACGTTGTCTTATCTCACTCCTTCTCTCCTCGTG